>CAZNQI010000047.1:0-10412 GCA_964575375.1 uncultured Faecalibacterium sp. | reverse complement strand
TGCCGCAGACGACGGTATTATGCCTCAGACAATTGAAGCTATCAACCACGCAAAGGCTGCAGAGGTTCAAATTATTGTTGCTATTAACAAAATTGATAAAGAGGGTGCTAACCCCGACAGAATTATGCAACAGCTCACAGAACACGGTCTCGTACCCGAAGAATGGGGCGGCGAAACAATTTGCGTTCCCGTTTCGGCAAAAACTCATATGGGTATAGATTCACTTCTTGAATCAATTCTTCTTGTGGCTGAAATGGCAGAGCTTAAGGCTAACCCGAACAGAGCAGCGAAGGGTGTTGTTATCGAAGCAAGACTTGATAAGGGTCGTGGCCCTGTTGCAACACTTCTTGTTCAAAACGGTACACTTAATGTCGGTGATATCGTTGTTGCAGGTCAGTCGGTTGGCCGTGTAAGAGTTATGCAAAACGAAAGAGGTCAGCGCATAAAGGTAGCCGGACCGTCTGTTCCCGTTGAAATAACAGGTCTTGACGTAACACCTAATGCGGGCGACACCTTCGACGTTGCATCTGACGAAAAATTAGCAAGAGAGCTTGTTGAAAAGAAAAAGCACGAAGCAAAGCAGGCTGAGTGGGGTGCACAGCAAAAGGTTACTCTTGATACACTCTTCTCTTCACTTAAAGACGGTGAGATGAAAGAACTCGGCATTATTGTTAAAGCTGACGTTAACGGCTCTGTTGAAGCTGTTAAGCAAAACCTTGAAAAGCTTTCAAACGAGGAAGTAAGAGTTCGTGTTATTCACGGTGGTGTTGGTGCTATCAATGAATCAGACGTTCAGCTCGCTTCAATTTCAAATGCTATCATTGTCGGCTTCAACGTTCGTCCTGACTCAAACGCTCAAACAATGGCAGAGCGCGACAAGGTTGAAATGAGAATGTACAGAGTTATTTACGACTGTATTGAAGAAGTAGAAGCTGCTATGAAGGGTATGCTCGCTCCGAAGACAAGAGAGGTAGCACTCGGTAAGATTGAAGTAAGAACAGTTATGAACCTTTCCTCTGCAGGTAAGATTGCAGGTAGCTATGTTATTGAGGGTAAGGTTCAAAGAAATGCACTTATCCGTGTTGTTCGTGACGGTATCGTTATTGCAGAGGATGAAATTTCTTCTCTTCGCCGTTTTAAGGATGACGTGAAGGAAGTTATGACAGGCTTTGAATGTGGTATCGGTCTTGTTAAGTTTAACGATATTAAAGAGGGCGATATTTTTGAATGCTTTATGATTGAAGAATATCGTGATTGATTGAAAGGAAAAATTAATGGCAGGATTTAGAATTAACCGTGTATCGGAAGATATACGCAGAGAAATAATTGCTGTTATGAGAGAGCTCAAGGATCCGAGAGTGGCAGGTAAGATGCTTACCGTTGTTCGTGTTGAGGTAAGCTCTGACGCTTCCTTTGCAAAGGTTTATGTCAGTGCGTTCGACGGTATCGAACAGGCTAAAGAGGCTGTTAAGGGTCTTTCAAGTGCAACGGGCTATATAAGACGTGAGGTTGGCTCGAAACTGCATTTGAGAAAAACTCCGGAGCTTAAGTTTATTGCAGACGATTCTATAGAGCAGGGCTTCAATATGTTTGAAGCTCTGTCGAAGAAGTCAAATAAAGGTGAACAAAATGATGATTGATTTTGATACTGCTGTATCTATGCTTAAGGAAAGTGAGAACGTTGTAATTCTCACTCACCAAAATCCGGACGGAGACACTCTCGGCTGTGGCTTTGCACTCGCTCACGCATTAAAGCAAATGGGCAAAAATGTGCGTGTAAAGAACAACGAGCCGTTTCACGAGAAGTATCAGTTTCTTTATGAAAACGCACCGTTCGATGTTTTTGAGGAAGAATTTGTTGTGAGCGTTGATGTGGCAGAAAAAAAGCTTCTTGGTGATGAGCTTTCGGCACTTTACGGCGACAAAGTTGATTTAAGCATCGATCACCACCAAAACAGCAGAGCTTTTGCAAGATGTACCTATGTAGAGCCGGACAGTGCTTCGGCTTGCGAAATAGTGTATGAGATAATAAAGGCTCTCAAGGTGAGAATAACGGAAAGTATCGCTACTGCAGTTTATACGGGCTGCAGTACGGATACCGGCTGCTTCAGATATCCTAATGTTACAAAAAGAACGCATCTTATTGCCGCCGAGCTTATAGGGTACGGCGCAAAGTACAGCGAGGTCAACACGAAGATGTTTGAAAGCAAGAGGTTCAGCGACCTTTTGCTTCAAAAAATGTGTCTTGACGAATTAGAGGTTTGTCTCGGTGGTGAGGTGGCTGTTATTTTGATTACACAGCAAATGCTTAAGGATACGGGCGCAGACAAAACAGCTATCGACTGCATAAAGCCTATCACAAGACAAATTGAGGGCGTTGAGATAGGTGTAACAATAAGAGAGGAAGCAGACGGCAAAATAAGCGTTTCCGTAAGAACGGGTGAAAAGTACGACGCTTCTGTTATATGCCGACACTTCGGCGGCGGCGGACACATCAGAGCTGCCGGCTGCGAAGTGGAAAATAGCGACATTGTAACTGTCAGAAAAGAAGTTCTTGATTTTATTGAAAGAGAAATAGTAATGGTTAAGTGATGGAAATTCGGACTTCGGAATTACTGACGAAGAGGAAAATTTTGTACCTAAGAGAGGGAATAACCTTTCAGGGGTGATTTTAAATTCCATTAGGTTGTAGAAAACTCGGACGACCAATGGTCGCCCCTACGGTATTCCCTTGCTACTTACTACTTTCTACTCCCTACTTCAAGGCTTCGTCAGCAATTCTGCATTTTGCATTTAAAGGAGGTGCGTGTGTGAACGGATTTGTTTTTCTTCATAAACAGCAGGGGATGACATCCTTTTCTGCCTCGGCAAGGCTTCGCGGCATTTTTTCAACTAAAAAGATTGGACACACAGGCACTCTTGACCCTATGGCAACGGGTGTGCTTGTTATTGCCGTAGGTAATGCAACAAGATTTATTGAGCTGCTGCCGGAGCACGACAAGGCATATATCGCCTCTTTTACTCTCGGCACGGTAACGGACACGCTTGATATTACGGGAAATGTTCTTGAAACAAGACCGTTTGAGGTTACCGAACAGCAGGTTGAAGAAACAGCTTTAAGCTTTCTCGGAAAAGGCACGCAGGTGCCGCCGATGTACAGCGCCATAAAAAAAGACGGTGTCAGACTTTATGAGCTTGCAAGGCAGGGCATCGAGGTCGAAAGAGAAAGGCGAGATATTGAAATTAAGGAAATTTCGGTTTCCTGTATCTCTGAAGAAAAAGGTGAGTATGAGCTTTACGTTCATTGCTCTAAGGGCACTTATATTCGTTCGCTGATTTACGATATAGGCGAAAAGCTTTCCTGCGGAGCTGTTATGACATCTCTTCAAAGAGTAAAAGCAAACGGTGTAGATTTAGAAAGCTGTATAACGACGGACGAGCTTCAAAAATTAAAGGACGAGGGCAGACAAGGCGAAGCCCTAACGCCGATTGATGAGGTTTTACCGTATGATAAAATCAAGGTGTCTGCTGCACAGGCTAAACGCTTTTCAAACGGTGGTGAGCTTGCACTTGAAAGAGTAAGATGCAAAAAGCAAGAGGGCTTTTATCTTGTTTATTCACCCGAGGATGAATTTTTGGGCGTTGGCGAAATAGACAGCGAAAAGACACAGCTTAAGGTTAAAAGAGTATATGTAAGGTAGGTGGGAGTTGTTTTGCAATCAGACGAAAAGATTTTTGAAAAAGGAACTGCCGCCGCTTTGGGCTATTTCGACGGCATTCATTTAGGGCACTGTGCAGTACTTGATGCAGCTCTTAAAATGGCAAAGGAAAAGGACCTGATACCCGTTGTTTTACTTTTTGACATTCATCCGAGAAAGGTAATTTCAAATAAAATACCACCTATGCTCACGAGCGAGGAAAGAAAGCGCAGACTTATAAAGAAAATGGGATTTACGGTTGTAGATTTCGATTTCAGACATGCAATGAATTATTCGCCGGACGAGTTTATTGAAAAAATACTGATAGAAAAGCTCAACATAAAAGCAGTTTCATGTGGCTTTGATTACCACTACGGTAAGGGCGGCAAGGGTAATGCCGATACTTTAAAGGCTACTCTTTTGCAAAAAGGTATTGAGGCTGTTTCACTTGAGCCGGTGTTGCTTTTTGGAGAAAAGGTAAGCTCTACAAAAATAAGGCAGCTTATTTCTAAAGGCGAAATGGAAAAGGCGAATGCGATGCTCGGAACTGCTTTTTGCTATGATTTTACGGTTGAAAAGGACAGACAGCTCGGCAGAACATTAGGTTTTCCTACAATAAATCAGCACTTCCCCGAAGATTTTATTGTGCCGAAATTCGGCGTGTATGCTTCAAAGACACAGGTTGACGGTAAATGGTATGCAAGTGTTACCAATATAGGCGTTAAGCCGACTGTAGGCAGTGAAAACTTTGGAAGTGAGACACATATTATCGGCTATGACGGTAATTTATACGGAAGAAAAATTGAGGTTTGTCTTTTGAAGTTCTTGAGAGATGAAAAAAAGTTTTCTTCGCTTCAAGAGCTTACGGTTGCAGTAAAAGGCGACAAGGAAAAGGCGGAAAAAATATATAGTGAGGTTGCAGAAAATGGCTAAATTAGATGTTAAGGCAATATTTTTTGATTTTGACGATACACTTCAAAGCAGAAAAGGTGCATACAGACTTTACTGTGAAGCTTTTTTAGAGAAGTATTTTCCGAATATAGACGAAGAAGAAAGACAAAGAAAGCTTGACGAAATGGAAGAGCTGGTAGACGGCGGTTACAAGGACAGAGAGGTTTATTTCCCTGAGCTTATTGAGCTTTGGAAATGGGACGCTCATCCCGAGCTTCAAGAGCTTTATGATTCCTTTAACTATGATTTCGGCAAGTATATTGTTATGCTTGACGGAGCTGTTGACGTTCTTTTGGAAATTAAGAAAAGAGGGTATATTTTAGGCTGTATTACAAACGGCGTATCCTCTTTGCAGAATATCAAGCTTGACACAGCAGGTATAAGAGACTTGTTCGATGTCGTTGTGGTTTCGGGCGATATCGGTATATATAAGCCGGACAGAAGAATATTTGATGAGGCTTGCAAGAGAGCAGGCGTAGAAAACGAAAAGGCTCTTTTCGTGGGTGATCATCCGATAAACGACATTGAAGGCGCATTGGGCGCAGATATGAAGGCTGTTAGAATGAACTACGGCGATTTTAAAGGGAGGGGTCTTTCAAATAATGGCGTTTCGGCTGTTATTGAAAGTATAACACAGTTACTCGACTTGATTTGATTTGATGAAGTTAAGGAGAAATGATTATGATTTGTAAAAAGTGTTCTTGTTCGTTTGACGACTCCTTACCCTTTTGCACGAATTGCGGAGAAAAAGTGGAAAACTCTGAAACGCAAACAAAGTTCAAGGTAAGTATCAGCGATGAAAAATTCGACGAGCTTTCGGCTGATGTTGAAATTTCGCCGGAAGCTGCAGAGGATACGGTAGAGAAGCTTGATTCAAGCGAAACCGCAGCTACGGATGAAGGCGAAGAGAAAGCTACTGCCGAGGGTACAGAAGAGCTGAACGAAGAAGAAAAAAGCGAAGATGAAACGGCATCTCAAACACAACAGGACAGCGAAGAACCAAAGGAAAATGCCGACGAAGCAGAAAATGAAGATGCTTTAAAAACTGTTGTACATCCGAATAAAGGCTCTGCTAAACAGCCTGTAAGGGAAAATGTAAAAATAAAGCCGATTTCAAAGAAAACTGAGGTAAAGAACATTAAAGCTGAAAAGAAAGCGTACAATACAGTTCTTACAATAGTCAGCGTTATGGCGTTTTTGCTTTGTGTTCTTACAGCCTTGGGACTCGGAACGGATGTTTTTGAACAGGAGGACAGCCTTACTGCGGTCGGAATTTCTGTTCTCACGTCTAACGAGCAACAGCTTCTTCAAGACAGCGTTTCAAAGCTTTATACGGTTATGAAAGCTTCTGAATATGAGCAGGGTAAGGTTTCCGCAGAGGATATTTTGCACTCTTTTAACGTTGGCAGTGATAATGGAATTTTTGCCTTCCTCGGCGGCAAGGCAGAGCATATAACTGACGAGAATGATCCTGCAATTCGTTTTAAAAGACAGCAGGATGATACTGCAACGCAGTACGGCAGTACAACTGTATCGGCAAGTGAAGAAACGCTTGGTGATTACGATTATTACAAGGTTTCTAAAGAGCAAATCGGTGAAATGTTTGTAAGTCTCGGAGTAAAAGAGGATCTTACCGTAAACTGCGAGCATTGCTATGTATACAAGGATTACTACTATTTTGCTTCAAAAGAAAACAGCGAAGAATTTAAGGAATATACCGTTCAAATAAAATCCAGCAGAAGAATGCAGGACGGCGGCTATTATGCTGTTTGCAGTGTTCAAGGTGCTGCACAAGACGAAATATACGTAACGGCATATAAAGAGCAAGACGAACAGGGAGCTACAAGCTGGAACATCATCTCAGTTAAAAACGAGCCTGTTTTTGATACTCTCGGATATCTCATTGATTACACCGTAGAGGGTGAGTGCAGCTATGAAATGAAGCGTGTTGTGCTTGAGGGCTATCTTGAAGACGGTGAAACTCTTTTCTGCGAATATGTTATAGAGTATCCTTATTTTCTCGGTGATACGGAAGGCGAAGTTAGTGTGAATACACTCTTTAGCAGTACCGTTGCAAACTACACCTTGCAATCAGAGGATGCACAATCACTTTATAAAAAATATAAAAAAGCAGGCTACGACCCTGATGAATTGCCGCTTCAAATATATTCCAAATCGCAGGTAACATACAATAACGACGGTAAAATTGCTGTTAAAACAGTTATCAGCGAAAGCGCAAAGGTTATATTGCAAACCGAGCAGGAGACAACAAGCTCATATTACTCATACAATTATTCATACACATTGCCTGAAATTGAAAGTGTTACACTCGGCACGAAAACAGTTGAGGGTTACACGATAGATATTGAAACGGGCGAGTATATAACAAAGGATAATTTTGTGGGTAAGGATTATCTTACAACCGAGGAGCTTATTTACCGTATTTACAGCGGATACGATTACAGCACTGTTTTATCGGGCGACGAGGCTTATAATTATGATACGGTACCGTATGATAAAGAGGAAATCGGAAAGAGCTTTTATGAAAACGGTGCATCGGTTCTTTGCGAGGACGGATATATGTTCTTTATGCCGGGAGATGACGGTACACTTAAAGAGGTAGTAATACCGAACGATGTGCTTTCACAGCTCACTGCGTAAGAGTGGTTTAAAGAAGAAAGTTGGCAGTGGGGCAATTCGTGTGGCTGACGCCACACGAATTGCCTGGCGCCGAACCGCGCGCGTGCGAGAAGTCGCACGCGCATTTTTGCTTTTAGGCAAAAGCAAAAAGCGGGCGATGGGAACCCATCGCCCGGCGGTTCGGCGCCCCTGTGCGCGAGCGGCGCGGGTGCTTCGCACCCGTTTTTCCTTCGGAAAAACGTCGCGCGCTCGCGCCGGTGTCAAGGCGGCGTCAGCCGCCTTGACACCGGGCGAAGCCCGAATCATCAGCTAAAGCATCAGCATTGTTTATAGCTTTTTTCCTTGTTTCTTAAACGAGTAGCTAACCTGTACACGCCCTTTTGCCCACCCTGTCTTTTTCCGTATAATAAATTTTCATTTTTGTATTGAATTTACTGTAATTATGTTGTAAAATGTAAAGGATAAAATTATTAAACTTCTATGGGGGTAAAAATTATGAACAGACCAGTTTTGGTAGAAACATCAGCAAGACATATTCACGTTAGCCGCAGAGTGCTTGACATTCTTTTCGGTGAAGGCTATGAGCTTACAAACAAAAAAGACCTTTCACAGCCGGGTCAGTACGCTTGTGAGGAAAGAGTGCAGGTTATCGGCCCTAAGGGTAGCTTCCCTGCAGTTTCGATTCTCGGTCCTGTACGTCCTGAAACACAGGTTGAGCTTTCAGCAGGTGATGCTCGTTCAATCGGCGTAAAGGCTCCTATTCGTGAAAGCGGCGACCTTGAAGGCAGTGGCGGCTGCAAGCTCGTTGGCCCTAAGGGTGAGGTTGAGCTTCAAGACGGTGTTATCATTGCAAAAAGACACATTCACATGACAACAGCAGACGCTGAAAAGTACGGCCTTGTTGATAAGCAAATCGTATCAGTTAAGGTTGACAGCGACGGCAGAGCTCTTATTTTCGGTGATGTTATCGTAAGAGTTAGCGATTCTTATGCTCTTGCTATGCATATCGACACAGACGAAAGCAATGCTGCTTCCTGCACACCGGGTATGGAAGGCGACATTATCTAAGAAAATCAGCATTGATGGGGCAGGTGGGTCTGCCCCTTTTTTTAGGTAAGAAGTAAGAGGGAATAGTGAAGAAGTAGGGAGTAAGGAGAAAGGTAATTTTATGAGCAGTAATTTTTTTGCTATGCATTCGAGAATGAAATACATCAACCGTTGGGCGCTTATGCGAAACACATCTAACGAAGATTTAAGCCAGCACAGTGGTGATGTTGCTGTTATTGCACACGCTTTGGCAGTTATAAAGAATTTGCATTTCGGTGGTGAGCTTAACGCTGAAAGGGCGGCGTTTCTCAGCCTTTACCACGATATGACCGAGATAATAACAGGCGATATGCCGACTCCCGTGAAGTATCACAGCGATATTTTGAGAAATGCCTATCAGCAGGTTGAGGACCTTGCAGGTGAAAAGCTTTTGTCTATGCTGCCTGAGGATATGAGAGGATGCTACGAAAGTGCATTCTTCAAAAAGCAAGAGGACGAATATCTTTGGAAAATCGTTAAAGCTGCAGACAAATTCAGCGCACTTATAAAGTGCATAGAAGAAAGAAACGCTGGCAACAAGGAATTTGACAAGGCTTATGAAAGTACACTTTCTTCTCTTAAGGCTTTTGAGATGCAAGAGGTAGATTATTTTCTTGAGCAGTTTATACCGTCGTTCAGCTTGAGCCTTGATGAGCAAAGCGAAAGCTGATTAAAAAGGAGAGAATAAAAATGAGCGAATTTATAATAAACGGAGATGTTTTAGTAAAATACACGGCTGACAAGCATACAGCAGTTGTTCCCGATACTGTAAGAAAAGTAGAGGCAGACGCTTTTGAAAACAAGCAAAATCTTGAGGTTATTATTTTCCCCGAAAGTGTTATAGAAATAGCAGGCTCAGCAGTATATAATTGCAAAAAATTAAAGTATGTAGGAATATACAGTATAAAAACAGAGCTATCGCAAAATTCGTTTTTGCTTTGTAATAATTTTGAACTTTTTGCTCCTGCCGGCTCTATTGCGAGAGGATACGCAGAAAGGGCGCACGGAATTACGGCTACCACCAACCCCGTTCCGCCGAAAGAGCCCGTAAAACAGCCGACACCTCAACCGGTACCAACTCCAATACCACAGCCTCAGCCTGCACCGCAGCCGATACCGAAGCCTGCACCACAGCCGAAGCCAAAGCAGACACCGAAAAAATCAAACAGTGCAACAGGTTGTCTTATATTCTTTGTTATAATAGCTATTGTTGGCGGATTGCTTTCGTTTTCGAGCAACTCCAACAGTGAGTTTGTTTACTCAGCCGAGCAAAAGAATGATTTGTGGGGATATGTCGATGAGGAAGGTAACGAAAAAATACCGTATATGTACGAAGGTATTGTCGAGAATGCTGACATTAACAGCAAAAAGGATGTTATGTTCGTTAAAAAAGACGGCAAATGGGGTGCTGTAAACTACGAAAATGAAACGGTTGTAGATTTTATATATGATGATCTGGCTACAGCTTGGGAAATAGATGATATAACAAGTACGGCGCTGCTCGAAAAGGACGGCAAATGGGGAATTGTGGACAATAAAAATAATATTGTTGCAGATTTTGTTTACGATAATTATTATGAGAGTATTGGCGGGGTTCCTTTATCTGACAGTAAAGACAGTACTTGCTTAATAAAAGACGGCAAATACGGTATGCTTTACCATAACGGTCAAGAGGTTATTCCCTTTATTTATGATGAGTACATTAGTTTTAATTATCATTCTGAAAGTTATCTTGATGATACAACGTTTGTCAATGCCGACGGTTATGCAGATGTCTGTATTGACGGTAAATGGGGTATAATAAACACAAAGAATAAAACTGTTGTTGATTTTATATATGATGATATAAATATCGGTTATGATGTTACATACGCAGTTGTGTGCAAAGACGGAAAGTACGGCACAATTGATATGCAAGGAAATACCGTTATACCGCTTATATATGATGAGAACTTTATGTATTTCACGGATAATAATGTTGAATACGCAGTCGTATGTAAAAACGGAAAGTACGGTACGATAGATATAAACGGCAAT
>CAZNQI010000046.1:0-10803 GCA_964575375.1 uncultured Faecalibacterium sp. | reverse complement strand
AAGAATCTCTGCTGCTTGCAAAGCAAACGGTATTAACTATTCAACATTTATGAACGGACTTAAGAAAGCTGACATCACTCTTAACAGAAAGATGCTTTCAGAAATTGCAATTGCAGATCCTGCAGCTTTCACAGCTCTTGTTGAAAAAGCAAAGGCAGCTCTTTAATTTAATCAATTACGTCCGAGATTTTCTCTCGGGCGTATTTGTGTTTTTTGTGAGGTGAAAAATATACCTTGATTTAGCAAAAAAATCACTTTTTTAGAAAGGATACGGCTATGAACAGAATTGATTCGGTAAGTAACGATAAGATAAAACTTGCTTGTAAAATTGCCTCTTCTGCAAAGAAAAGAAGAATTGAGAGAATGTTTTTTCTTGAAGGTCTTCGTTTGTGCAGAGATGCTGTTTTTAGTGGAGTGGAAATCGTATATTCTTTCTTCGGTGAAAACACTTTTGCTAAATTTCAAAGTGATGTGGAATTAATTTCTGCTCATGCACAAAAGAGCTTTATTATATCCCAAAATGTCGAAAGTAAGCTTGCACTAACACAGACAGCCCAAGGATTTTATTGTCTTTGCAGGATGAAATCCGAGTCTGATATAGAAATCGAACGCGGGAAAAAGTACATAGCTTTGGAAAACGTACAAGATCCTGCAAATCTCGGTGCTATAATCAGAACTGCAGAAGCTTTAGGTATTGCAGGTGCTATCGTTTTTAACGGTTGTGATATATATAGTCCTAAAGCGCAGAGAAGTGCAATGGGCTCACTTTTCAGACTACCCGTTATCGAGTGCACTGATTTATTAACACTGCTTGATTCTTGCAAAGAAAAAGGTATGAAAATCTATGCGACAACGCCCGACAGTTCAGCCCAAAGTATAACAAGAATTGATATGAAAAGCGGTTCTGTATGCGTGATAGGAAACGAGGGTAACGGTGTTAGCGATAGCGTTTTTGAAATTTGCGATAAGATAACAATTCCTATGCTTGGTAGAGCCGAATCGTTAAACGCATCAATGGCAGCAGCTATTACGATGTGGGAAATGATGCGCTGTGAAGAGGTGGAAAATGAGTAATACGAAGTATTGGCTTTGGCTTCAACAATCTTTTGGTTATGCGAGTAAAATAAAAAGTGTTACAGACAATTTCAAAACTGCTGAAGAATTTTATGCAGCAGGAGAAATTGCTTGGAAAGAATGTGGAATAGACCCTAAGAAAATAGATTTCTTAAAAAGCACCAATTTAGACACATTTGACGAAACTGTAGAATTTTGCAAAAAACATTCAATTCGAATATTGACACCGGAGGATGAATATTATCCAAGAAAACTTTTAGAGTTTGAAAATTTCCCTGCAGTGCTTTTTGCAAGAGGTGATTATACCTGTCTTAATTCACACTTACCTATTGCAGTGCTCGGTAGCAGAAAACCAAGTGCTTATGGTGAAAAAGCTGTAAATTTTGTTGTGCCGACTTTGTGCGAAAATAAAGCAGTCATAGTAAGCGGCGGTGCTTTGGGAATTGATTCGTTGGCACATAAAAGCGCAATGGATAAGGAAGGAAAAACAATATTAGTTTTGGGGTATGGTCATGGAGCTGAATATTTGCCCGAAAACAGAGGATTGAGAAAACGTATTGCTAAAAACGGTGTGATTATTTCTGAATATTTGCCTTATGTTAAGCCCAAGTCGTGGTGCTTTTCTCAAAGGAACAGAATAATTACGGGTATGTCAGAAGCGGTCGTTATAATTGAAGCTGCAGCAGGAAGTAATACTATAAATATTGCAAATAAAGCTAAAAAGCAAGGCAGAAAGGTGTTTGTTTTACCTGGCGATATCTCCAGCGGCAGATTTGAAGGGTCAAATCAGTTGATTAGGAGTGGCGCAACAGCTTTCTTCTCCGGAGAGGATATAATTAACTCGATAAAAGGTACAACGTATAGTATCACTCACAAGAAAATAAACAGCGATATAATGTTTGCTGAAATTGACAGAACAGCATCTTCAGCGAAAGCAATAAAGAAAAAGATTAAAAATAATACCGAGATTAAAGATAACGATACAACTAAAGGCGAATTTTTAAATATCAGCGAAAAAAATATTCCTGAAGGTATTTCTAAAAACGCTGAGATAGTGTATAATATAATGTTAGGTGGTATATCTTATTTAGATGAAATCACCAGAGGTTCAAAATTGCAGATTAGAGAAGTGCTTGTTGCACTGACGGAGCTTGAAATGATAGGCGTTGTTTCTGCTACCGGACCTAATCAATATGAAATTAAGTGAGAATTAACTTAAATCTTGAAATAAGAGAAAAGGTGAATATAAATGTCAAATTTGATAATCGTAGAGTCGCCTTCAAAGGCGAAAACGCTCAAAAATTATTTGGGCAGCGGATATGTTATAGTTGCATCAAAGGGTCATATCAGGGATTTGCCTGCTGCAAAGCTCAGTGTTGATGTTAAACACGATTTTGCACCAAAATATGCAATAGTTAAAGGTAAAGAAAAGCTTGTTAAAGAACTTAAGATTGCAGTTGCTGAAAGCGATGAAGTGTATCTTGCAACTGACCCTGACCGCGAGGGTGAAGCTATTTCATGGCATTTAGCTGAAATTTTAGGATTGGATTTAAACAAAACAAATAGAGTTACTTTTAATGAGATTACAAAAACAGGTGTGCAGCAGGGTATGGCAAATCCGAGAAAGGTTGACTTAAATCTTGTTAACGCACAACAGGCCAGAAGAATTCTTGACAGATTGGTAGGATACAAATTAAGTCCCTTCGTTTCACAAAAAATAAGACGTGGTCTTTCTGCCGGGCGCGTTCAAAGCGTTGCAATGAGGATGATTGTTGACAGAGAGAACGAAATACGTGCATTTATTCCGGAGGAATATTGGTCGTTAGAAGCAAAATTTGCTTTGCACAACAAGAGGGTTTTTAACGCTTCTTTTTATGGCGATGAAACAGGTAAGGTGGAGCTTAAGACAAAAGAACAAACTCAAAGTTATGTCGATAGATTACAGGATGCAACATATTTTGTGAGCTCAATTAAGCGTGGTACAAGAAAGAAAAATCCTGCACCGCCGTTTATTACTTCAACTCTGCAGCAGGAAGCAGCAAGAAAGCTCGGCTTTAGAGCTGAGAGAACTATGAAAATCGCACAAGAACTCTATGAAGGTATAAATATACCGGGATACGGTTCAATCGGTCTTATAACTTATATGAGAACTGACTCTCTTCGTATTTCGGAGGAAGCAAGAAAGGCAACTACAGATTTTATTAGCGCAAATTACGGCAGTAAATATATACCGGATAAACCGAGATATTATAAATCAAGAAGTAATGCGCAGGACGGACACGAAGCAATAAGACCATCTACGGTAGCTATAACGCCGGACAGCATTAAAGCGAGTCTTACTGCTGAGCAATATAAGCTTTACAGTCTTATTTGGAAAAGATTTGTTGCTTCGCTTATGGCTTGCTGTGTTCAAAGCACGGTAAAGCTTGAGGTTAAGAGCAAAAACAAAAACGAATCTGATGATAGATTTTGTATTTTTACTGCAAGTGGATATTCGGTGAAGTTTGATGGCTTCACAGTTTTATATGAGCTTGCAGAAACAGACGAAAATTCAAAAATTCCCGAAGGAATTGAAAACGGTGAAAATGTTAAATGTAAAGAGCTCACTGAGGGACAGCATTTTACACAACCACCTGCACGTTACACCGAAGAAGCTCTTATTAAAACTTTGGAAGAAAACGGTGTTGGCAGACCGAGTACTTATGCAACAATTATTTCTACTATCGTAAAAAGGGAATATGTTCTTCGCAAATCGAAGCAATTAGTTCCCACGGAGCTCGGCGAAGCTATAGTTAATTTACTCAAAGAAAAGTTTAAGAATATTGTAAATATTAAGTTTACGGCACAAATGGAATCGAATTTGGATAGGGTTGGAGACGGCGAAGAAGATTACATTAAAATGCTTCACACGTTTTATGATGATTTTGATGCAACGCTTCAAAAAGTTAAAGCCGAAATGGATGGCGTAAAAATACAGCTTCAAGAAGACATCACTGATATACCGTGCGAAAAGTGCGGCAGAATGATGGTTGTAAAGACAGGCAGATTCGGAAAGTTCCTTGCTTGCCCCGGCTATCCCGAATGTAAGACAACAAAGCCTTATGTTGTTGAAACAGAGGCTCTGTGTCCTATTTGTGGCGGCAAGGTAATTACAAAAAAATCAAAAAGAGGTTACACATTTTATGGCTGTGATAATTGGCCGCAATGTAATTTTATGACGTGGGACAAACCGACAGGCGATAATTGCCCGAAATGCGGAAAATCCCTGTTCAAAGCAAGAGGTGGAGTTATCTCTTGCTTAGATGAGAATTGTGGTTACAAAACAACTGCAAAGAAGAAAAAGAAAAACGAAGAATAAGAAGGAGGTAACACCAAAGGTGCAGAAAGTTGTTGTTATCGGTGGAGGTTTGGCAGGTGTTGAAGCTGCATGGCAATTGGCAAACAGAGGAATAATGGTAGATTTATACGAAATGAAGCCTGTTAAATTTTCTCCTGCTCATCGAAGTGAAAATTTGGCTGAGCTTGTTTGCTCTAACTCGTTAAAAGCTATGCGAGTTGAATCTTCGGCAGGTCTCTTAAAAAGCGAAATGCGACTTTTCGGATCAATTTGCATGGAATGTGCGGATTTATGCAGTGTACCGGCGGGTGGAGCCTTAGCTGTTGACAGAGATAAGTTTTCTGCATTGGTTACCGAAAAGATAAAATCACATAAAAATATTACCGTTATAAATGAAGAAATTACTGAAATTCCTGAAGGTAATGTTATTGTTGCTGCGGGACCGTTGGCAAGCGAGAAGCTGAGTGAAGATATTATGAGGCTTTGCGGTGCCGGACTTCATTTCTTCGATGCTGCAGCACCAATCGTAACTTTAGACAGCATTGATTTTGAAAGTGCTTTTACAGCTTCAAGATACGACAGAGGTGGCGAAAATGATTACATCAACTGTCCTATGAACAAGCAGGAGTATGAACAGTTTTATGAAGCTCTTGTGAGTGCTGAAAGTGCAGAGCTTCACACTTTTGATAAACGAAAAGACGTTTACGAAGGATGTATGCCAATTGAGGTAATTGCATCAAGAGGAAGGGATACAATGCGATTCGGCCCGTTAAAGCCCGTTGGACTTAAAGATCCAAAAACAGGGCATAGACCTTGGGCTGTTTTGCAGCTTCGCAGAGAAAACAGTCAAGGAACAATGTTTAATTTAGTCGGTTTCCAGACTAATTTAAAGTTTGGTGAGCAAAAAAGAGTTTTTTCTATGATACCGGCTTTGAAAAATGCAGAGTTTGTAAGATACGGAGTTATGCACAGGAATACTTTTATTGATTCACCCAGACTTTTGAATTGTGATTATAGCTTTAAAGGCAGAGAAACCTTATTCTTTGCAGGACAAATAACCGGAGTTGAGGGATATATGGAATCTGCTTCTTCGGGAATTTTAGCGGGAATTAATATGGCTTTAAGACTTAAAGGTGAGGATACATTGTCTCTACCCGATACAACAATGATGGGTGCTTTAAGCAGATACATAAGCGATGAAACTGTTTTGAATTTTCAGCCTATGGGTGCAAATTTTGGCGTTTTACCTGCCATTGAGCCTAAAATAAGAGATAAAAAAGAAAGATATTCAGCTTTGGCACAAAGAGGGCTTTGTGATTTGAAGGAGTATCTTGAAAGAAGGGCCATTATATGAGTTTAAATGAATTTCAAAAAATAATTGACTATAATTTTAAAGATATAACATTGCTCGAAACTGCATTGACACATTCTTCTTACGCAAATGAAAAGCAGCTTTCAAGAAATTGCAACGAGCGTTTGGAGTTTTTGGGTGATTCGGTTCTTGGTGTTATTACAGCAGATTATTTTTATCATAATCATAATCAATTGCCGGAAGGTATAATGACAAAGAAAAGAGCTGCTTGTGCTTGTGAAAAATCGCTTTTTGGTTTTGCGAAAGAAATAAACCTTGGCGACTATATAATGCTCGGCAAGGGTGAGGAGAGAACAGGCGGCAGAAGCAGAGCCTCTATTTTGGCTGATGCTTTTGAAGCAGTTATTGGTGCTATATACCTTGATGGAGGACTTGACAGTGCGAAGAATTTTGTTTTAAAGTTTATAAAAAAAGCTGCGGAGCAAGAACTCGCATTCAGAGATTATAAAACAGAACTGCAAGAGATAATTCAAAACAACCCAAATGAACATTTAACTTATGTTTTAGTTGGCGAGAGCGGACCTGATCACGACAAACGTTTTGAAATTGAAGTAAGACTTAACAGTAATGTTATGGGATGCGGAATCGGTAAGAGTAAAAAGCTTGCCGAGCAGCAAGCAGCAAAACAAGCTCTTGCTTTGATGGGTATTAAAAATTGAAGCATATAAACATAGCACTTTTTGTACCTGATGAGGGTTGCCCTCACAGATGCAGTTTTTGCAATCAAAAAACGATTTCGGGTAAAACACAAAAGCTTAAAATTGAAGATATTGACAAAGCTGTTGAGTGTGCTTATTTAGGCAAAAAAGATATCTCATCTGCAGAAATTGCTTTTTTTGGCGGCAGTTTCACAGGTATCGACAGAAAGTATATGATTTCATTACTTGAAAGGGCAAAGCATTACATAGATATCGGTAAGGCTTCGGGGATAAGAATTTCAACAAGGCCTGACTATATAAATAGTGAAATACTTGATATACTATCTTTTTACGGTGTTACTGCCATAGAGCTCGGATGTCAAAGTATGGATGATGAGGTATTAAAACTTAACGGCAGAGGGCATACATCAAAAGATATCGTAAACGCTTGTAAGCTTATAAAAAAATACAACTTTGAGCTTGGTGTACAGATGATGACCGGCCTTTACGGAGATAACGATGAAAAGGCTTTTGAAACGTGTAAAAAGCTTATTGCTATGTCTCCGCAAACGGTAAGAATATATCCTACGATTTTACTTAAAGATACCTATCTGTATGAGCTTTACGAAAAAGGACTTTATACACCTCAAACATTGGATGATGCATCGAATATATGTGCAGAGCTGCTTATGATGTTTAATAAAGCTGATATTAAAGTAATAAGATTGGGACTTCATTCGGGTGGTAATGTTGAAGATGGCTTTGTCGCAGGACCGTATCATCCGGCTTTTCGTGAAATTTGTGAGAGCAAAATTTATCTTAAAGAGGTTCTAAAACAGTTGAAGGAAAAGAATATACCGAAAGGTCAAATCACAATTGAGGTTGGAAAAAGATATCTTTCAATGCTTGTCGGTCAAAAAAGATGCAACATTGAGTATTTGCAAAGTTTAGGATATACTTGTAAGATAATCCAATGTGAAGATTTAGAAAAATATAAAATTAATTTGTGAGGTTAAAAATATGATATTAACATCACTTGAAATGCAAGGCTTTAAGTCTTTTCCTGAAAAGACAGTTCTTACATTCGGTAAGGGTATAACGGCAGTTGTTGGCCCTAACGGTAGTGGAAAAAGTAATATTTCGGATGCTGTAAGATGGGTGCTCGGTGAACAATCGAGCAAGTCTTTGCGTGGTTCAAAAATGGAAGATGTTATTTTTGACGGCACTAAAATCAGAAAAGCGCACGGCTTTGCTCAGGTAACACTTCGTCTTGATAATAAGGATAAGAGTATAAACGGAGTTGACACTGATGAAGTATCGGTTACAAGAAGATACTATCGTTCGGGGGAAAGTGAATATAAAATTAACGGTAAAACAGTACGCCTTAAGGATGTTCATGAGCTTTTTATGGATACAGGTCTTGGCAGGGATGGCTATTCAATGGTAAGCCAAGGTAAAATTGCCGATATGATCAGCGGCAAAAGCAAAGAATGCCGAGAAATGTTTGAAGAAGCTGCAGGAATATCAGCTTACAGATATAAAAGGAGCGACTCTTTAAAGAAGCTTGCTGCTGCAGAAGAAAATCTTGTAAGACTTAGGGATATTTTATCGGAGCTTGAAAGCAGAATAGGACCACTTAAGCATCAAAGTGAAAAAGCGCAAAAATTTTTAGTTCTCGCCGATGAAAAGAAAACCTTAGAAATTGGTTTATGGCTTTACCGTATACATAAATTGCGTGAAGACTTAATTAAACAAGAGGACAACCTTGCTATTGCTTCGGGACACTATAGTGATGTTGAGCAGCAACTGCAAGAAATAGAAGAACAAATCGAAGAATGTATTTCTGCTACTCAGCAAATTAATATAAGAATCGACGAAATTAGACGCAATATATCCGAACTTGAAGAAAAGGGTGCAACAGCTTCAAGCGATAGTGCCGTTCTTCGTAACTCTATTGAATTTAACAATCAAACAATTAGTCGTATTTTAAGGGATAAAAATGATTCCGAAACAAGTCAGTTCCAATTAAAAAAGGAAATCGAGACCGAAGAAAAATTAATAGCTCAAATTTTAAAAATTAAAAACGAAAAGCAGAGCAAGTTAAGCGATATTGATTCCACCTTGTCGGAAATCAGTTCACAAGAAGATGTTCTTCAAAGCCAAACAACAGAGCTTACAGCTACAATTAATCATAACACTCAGCTTTTGGCACAAATTACTGCAACTAAATCTTCGTTATCAGCAACAATTAGCGATATTAATTCACGTGTTGATAATATTGATTCTTTAATTTTGCAAAGAGAAGACACGTTAAAAGCATTGCAAAATGAAATTGAGAGAATTAAAACGCTTTTGAACGATTGTCTTAATGAAATTGAAACTTTAAATAACGCAATTAATGGCTTTGCTATTGTTTTAAAGGGAAAAAATGAAAAAGCTGATACACTTAAAAGACAACTTGATGATAAAAAGTTTGATGCTCAAAGAATTACCTCAAAAATTAAAATGCTCACTGAATTGGAAAAGAGCATGGAGGGTTATTCAGGAGCAGTAAAGCATATTATTTCCGAAAGTAAAAAAGGTGCTTTAAAAGGCATTCACGGCACAATTTCACAGTTGATTTCTGTTGAAAATGAATATGCCACAGCAATAGAAACTGCTTTGGGAAATGCAGTTCAAAACATAGTAACAGACACAGCTTATAATGCGAAAGCTGCTATTGAGTTCTTGAAAAAGAATAATCACGGCAGAGCCACATTCCAACCTATTTCTGAAATTAAGGGCAAAGCTTTAGATGAAAACGGCTTGGAAGATTGTTTTGGCTTTGTTGATATAGCTGTTAATCTTGTTTCTTGCGACAGTCAATACAACGAAGTTTTATCTTCTCTTTTGGGCAAGGTTGTTGTTGCAGAGGATTTGACAACTGCCATTGAAATTGCCAAGAAGTATTCTCATCGTTTTAAAATTGTTACACTTGATGGACAAGTTATCAATGCCGGTGGTTCAATGACAGGTGGCTCAAGAAGTCAAAGCGCAGGTATTTTGACAAGGAACACCGAAATTGAATCGCTCAAGAAAACATTAGAGAAGCTTAAAAAAGAGATAGACACTCTTGAAAGTGAATACGGAAAAGTAAATTCCGATATTGAAAAACTAAACGCTGAACTTGAAGCTAATAGAGATAAATTTGCTAAAGCACAAGAAGAAAAGATTCGTATAGAAGGTCAATTAAATCTTGTTTTGCAACAGCTTGATACCGCAAAGCTTAATCTTGATGAGCTTTATAATGAAAAAAACAGTGCCGCAGAGAGAATTGCTAAGCTACAGGCTGAATTAGACGAAGCGACTGTTAGTGTAGAAAAATTAACTTCACAAATTGCAGAATGTGAGAAAATGCTTGCTGATTTAGGCAAAGAAAAAACTGAAATCAGCAAAAAAATAGAACTTCTTACAAATGAAATATCAAAGCTTAATTTGGAAATTCACGGTGCTGACAGAGATTTACAGGCTCGAACACAAGCCTTAAATCTTCTGAAAGCCAGACTTGTGAATCATGAGCACAGAGATAAAGAGCTTGATGGTGAAATTGATTTAATCAAGCAGCGAAACGCTGAAATTGAAAAACAAATTAAGGATCTCATAGAGCTTTCCGAAACTTTGCAAGAAAGAGTAAAGAAGGCAAAAAGTGAAATTGAAGAATTACAAGCAAGAAGAAGTGAAATAGAAGAAAAATCATCTTCACTTCGTACTCTCGAGCGAAACAAGTCTGCAGAACGCGAAAAAATAAGTGGTGAGCTTGCAAGACTTGAAGAACGAAAAGCTTCAATGCAAAAGGAATATGATGATACGATTACAAAACTTTATGACGAGTATCAATTAACAAAAAGAGAAGCAGAAGCTGTAGGCGTTATTTCGGAAGATCCCAGAGAATCTCAAAGAAGACTTCTTGAAATAAAAGGCAAAATCAGAGCTTTGGGTTCGGTAAATGTTAGTGCTATTGAAGAATACAAAGAGGTAAAAGAGCGTTACGAGTTTATGTCCGCACAGCTTCAGGATATTGAAAAAAGTAAGCGAGAACTCATTAAATTGATTGATGAACTTACAGATAAAATGTCTCAACAGTTTAGAGAGCAGTTCACCAAAATCAACAAAAACTTTGGTGAAACGTTTAGCGAACTGTTTGGTGGCGGACACGCTGAATTAGTTTTGGAGGATCCCACGGATGTTCTCGAAAGTGCTATTGATATTAAACTTCAACCACCGGGCAAAAACGTTAAACGACTTGATTCACTTTCGGGTGGTGAAAAAGGACTTTCTGCCATTGCCTTGTTGTTCGCAATTATGAAAGTAAATCCTGCACCGTTCTGTATTTTCGACGAGGT
>CAZNQI010000045.1:0-10904 GCA_964575375.1 uncultured Faecalibacterium sp. | reverse complement strand
CCTTTTCTTTTCGGAAACAAAAGCTTTTCGGATAAGATAAAGGGTATTTTTATTTATTAAGCACACGTAAAGGAGAAAGCAAAATGAAAACAAAAGCATTATCAGACAAAGCGCTGCAAAAAAAGCAACTAAAGCGCGAAAAAGAAATCAAAAAATGGGAAAAAGAGAAGCTTAAGCCCAAAAGAAATTACTATTTCGTTTATCTCGTTTTAATAATCTGCATAATCTATGCAACGGATGAAATAGCATCGCAAATCGGTACACTTATGAAAACCGAAATAGCAAACGATTTCTTTTCAAAATACGAGGGCAGCGTAGGTCTTCTCGATCTTCTTTCCGTACTCGTTGTTCCTTTTCAAGCTATAGGTCTTTTGTACCGTCCTTTAGCTGACCGTTTAGGCAGAAAGCTCTTTCTTATTATAAATACATTCGGTATGAGCTTCGCAATGCTTGTTATTTTTCTTTCAAACAACATTTTTCTTTATTTCGTAGGTGCGTGTATGGTACAGTTTTTCATTCCTCACGATATGCACGTTGTATATATTATGGAATCATCACCGCCTAAACACAGAGCAAGGATATATTCCACAATAAAATTCTTTGCGAATATGGGTGTTATGCTTATCCCTCTTTTAAGACGTACCGTTATGGCAGATGCTTCTCAATGGAGAAATGTATATTTTATTCCTGCAATTGTAGGAATTATCACCTGTCTTATTGCTCTTTTGTTTGCAAGAGAAACCGATTCGTTCATAGACTCTCGCCTTCGTTATCTTAAGATGACGGACGAAGAAAGACAGCAAGAAAAGCAACAAAAAAGTGCAGAAAACGCACAAGGCGGTCTTATTCCCGCTTTAAAATTTGCAATGAAGCACAAGCAGTTAAAATGGCTCTACATAACATCTGCAATAGCAAATCTCGGCTTCATCGGCACAATCAACTATCAGGTTATTCTCTCTTACGGCTACGCAGAAAACTATTTTTCATCAGGTTTATTTGAAACGCTCGACAAAGCTCTCGAAGCTGTAAGCATAGGCGATGTAACAACAGCGCTGTTTATGTTCCCTGTTGGCTGCAGCTTCGCACAGCTTATTATGGGCTGGGTATCAGATTCAAAGGGAAGAAAAATTGCTGCCGTAACAACCTCGTTTAACTGTCTTATTGCGTTCGTAGCTTTTTGGATAGGCTCAAAGCTTGCTTGGCAGCCGTATCTTGTCGGCTTTTTGTGCGGCGCATACATAGGCTCGTACTATTCTACAAACGATGTTCTCATAATGATGATCGGTGAATCTTCTCCTACTAATTTGCGTTCCTCAACAATGTCTGCACAGTTTATCGTAACAGCTGTCGGCGTTGCAATTTCATATATCATAAGCTTACCTATTATGGCTTTACTTTCAAACAGCGTTACTGCAACCGTTGCTTTCGCATTAACCGTTCCCGGTTTCATAGGTGCTCTTGTCGTCCTTATCAAAAAGACCCATGACACCAAAGGAATTAATCTTGACACAGTAACAGGTGCCGAATGGGACTGATTTATTGAGCGTCTGATAACATTCCCGACTCAAAGGGTTGTTGCAAATTATCATCAAAGAAACATTGTTAATCATTTTTTAAAAAACAGTTAACAAACTGTTGAAATTTCAATTTGATTATGATAAAATAAAAACATCATATTGAATTGGAGGACTAAGTTATGAAAAAAATTCTTTCATTTGCATTAGTGTTTATTATGCTCTTTGTTATGGCAACGCCCGCTTTCGCAGTTGTTGACCCTGACTACAATGTACCCATTATCATACTCAGAGGCGACGGCGCTGACATCTACGATGAAAGCGGAGAAAATGTTGTTTGGCCTGTTTCGTTCGGCGATGAAGAAGGCGATAAGGATACACTTATAAATTCAATAGTAGATGTTATATTCCCGCACCTTATAACAGGTCTGCTCACGGGCAACTACGAAGGCTACTACGATGCTTTCTACGATGCAATCAAGCCGCTTTTTGACGAAGCAACTCTCGATTGCAACGGCGAAGCCTCAAACGGCACACAGCTCGACCCGGCAAGACAAGCGGAAAATATCGAAAGCGTAAAGTACGATAAAAAATATTGGCACGGCGGCAAGTACGATAAAAACGACTATAATTTTTGTTACGACTGGAGATTATCTCCTTTGGAAACAGCAGAAAAGCTTGACGAATACATAGCTCAGGTTATGCAGGTAACAGGTGCAAAGCAAATAAGCCTTGTAGGTCTTTGCCTTGGCGGTGTTCCTGTTATGGCATACCTCAACTTCTATCTTAACAAGCTCCAAGAAAACCCCGAAATCGAACCTTACATCAAAAACGTTATGTTCGACGCAACGGTTGCAAACGACTGTACTGTTTTCTCCGATGCGTTCCGTGGTAAAATAGATGTTGATGTTGATGCTGTTCAGCGCTTTATGGATGAATATGCAGATCCGGACGAAAACACCTTCGACGGTATGGAGGACACCGTTCCTTTCCTTAACGAACTGCTTTTCACAACGTACGAGCTTTTAAGAGAAACAGGTGTGGCTGATGCGTTGATTGGTGAAATTGAAGATTTTTATGAGGTAATTTACGCCGGTCTTGTTCCTAAAATTGCAATTGCAAGCTATGCAAACTTCCCGGGTTATTGGGGTAGCGTTGCTCCCGAGTATTATATCGAAGCTCGTGATTTCGTTTTTGCTGACCCGGAATTGAGAGAAGAATACAAGGGCTTCATCGAAAAAATTGACAGATACTATTATGAAGTATCCTCAAGAAGAGATGAAATCATTGCCGAATGTCAGGAATTAGGTGTTCACTTCGGTGCAATTTCAAAGTACGGACATCAGGCAATGCCGTTCACAGAAAGACAAAACGAGCTGTCCGACAGACTTGTAACAGTTGAAAGCTCCTCTTTCGGTGCAACAGCTTGTCTTGTAAACCAAACTCTTTCGGACGAATACATTGCAGAAAGAATTGAGCTCGGCTTCGGCGAATATATTTCAGCAGACAAAAAAGTTGACCTTTCAACAAGTATTTTCAAGGACACAACCTGGATAATCAAGAACTGCGACCACGACAATTGGGGACACGAGGAGGATATCGTTGAAGCATTCTGCTACAGCACGGGAATGACAACTAAAAACGATACAACATGGCCTCGCTTTATGGTTTGCGATGACGCTACGGGAACTCTCACCGAAATGACAGAGGAAAACCCCGGAGACAGCGTTTGGGATAACACCACTGTTGAAACGAAGGACAGCACAATCTGGACAAAGCTTTCCGCTTTATTCAGATGGCTCACAGCTATTTTTAAAACTCTCGCTCACCTTTTAAGCAACGCACAAAGTAATGTAACCGAATAATTTCATTCCTGTTACTTACTCTTAAATTAAATAAGCTCGGGCACTTCAGTTTTTCAGCTTGAAGTGCCTGTTTTTTTATTTATTTTTTTAACGAAATAATCAATATGTTTATTGATAAATGCTTTCATTGGTGCTATACTTGATTCAGAAAAATTCAGTTTAAAAGGAGTGTAAGGAATGAAATACCCTATAAATAAAGAGTTCTTCCCGTTTTCCCACTTTAAGCTCCCTCTTCCGAACGCTGAAATCGCAGGAATAATAGGCTCTTTTTTAAAGCCGCCGTTTTGGATAAAAAAAGACCGTGAAATATGCGTTACATCCGAAACAATCAACGGACACAATTCTCAGCCGATTGAGATATTGATTTTTGACCCGTCAAAAAACGGTGAAAAGCTCCCGTGTCTTATCAATTATCACGGAGGTGGTTTTTTCCTGGGTGCCGCCCCTCATCATTACGCTCTTGCAAAAGAATATGCACTGAAAACACCCTGCAAGGTAATCTTCGTGCAGTATCGTCGAATTCCAAAGCACCCTTTTCCCACTGCCGTTGAGGATTGCTATATGGCACTTAAATGGGCAACGGAAAACGCAGATAATCTGAATATTATCAAAAACAAAATAGCTGTTAGCGGAGACAGTGCCGGGGGAAATCTTGCCGCCGCCGTATCACTAATGGCACGAGACAGAGCGCTTCCCTTGCCGTGCTTTCAGCTTTTAGTCTATCCGGCAACCGACATTAAAATGGAAACACCCTCCAACCGAAAGTACACCGACACACCCATGTGGAACAGCACGCTTTCAACTCTTATGTGGAAAACTTATCTGCCGAATAAAAACGTTGAAAACATCGCATACGCTTCACCCGCAGATGCAGTCTCGCTTGCCGATCTCCCACACACTTATATTGAAACAGCCGAGATAGACTGCCTGCATGACGAAGGTCTTGCTTATGCCGAAAAGCTAAAGCGAGCAGGTGTACAAACAGTAATAAACGAAACAAAAGGCACCATGCACGGCTTTGATATTGTAAGACAAGCACCTACAACAAAAAAGTCAGTTGAAGCACGCATAAAATATATGCAAAGCGAGTTTTACGATGTAAATTGACCGTTTTTCATTTTCAAGGAGGAGCCTTATGCTTAAATTTATATGCTATAAAAAATGTACCACTTGCCAAAAAGCTAAAAAGTGGCTTGACGACAATGCTATTCAATACGAAATTCGTGATATCAAAGAAAATAACCCTACACTCACAGAGCTTTCTGCTTGGTATAGGCAAAGCTCTTTGCCGTTGAAAAAATTTTTCAATACAAGCGGTCTGATTTATAAGTCGTTAAACCTCAAGGAAAAGATACCGCAAATGAGCGAGGAGGAAATGCTGCAGCTTCTTTCAAGCGACGGTATGCTCGTTAAAAGACCTCTGCTTATCGGCGATGATTTTGTGCTGACAGGCTTTAAAGAAAGCGAATGGCAAACAGCTTTAATAAAATAATATATGTTGCAAAGGAGTAACGGTATGATTTTTCACGACATTTATGGCATATTTGACAGTCAAACTGCATCTTATTTAAGTTATATTAATCAAGAGGCTATGGCATTTGAAAAGCTAAACTCATCTGATGTCAGAGAGCTTAATGCTAAGCTGGAAGAAGCTCTTAAATCGTGTGGTGCCTATATTCGTTCCGTGTCAAAAGACGGAGTTTACCTCGTTATCAAAGACCAGTACATTTTGCTGATAGGCATCTACGGCTTTTGGTATGTACATTCAAGCTTATTATTTCTCGAGGGAGAATTAGCAGTAAGAAACATTCATTGGATAGAAAACGAAAAAATTGTTGCTTTCAATTTATATAACATCGTTCACGATGAGTCAAAGCGCATTGTATTTCATTATTCTCAAAAAAGCGAACCTGTGCTTTTTAAATCATCTGAAATGGTTTCGTTTTGCGATTAATCAAGTAGCCTCTATTAAGCAAAAGGAGTAAAAATATGAAAAAGCTATATTATAAAAGTGAACTCGCTTTTTCAATAGGTCTCATAATAATCTACATCGTTTTTTCCGGCATAGCCGATAATCTTTCTGTACTGCTCGAAAAAGAAAAGCTCGTAACAGCTATTCTTCATATCGTTATGAGTACTTTTTTACTTTTCCGGTTAAAACGAAACTCTCTTTTTGAAAAGTACGGTATTTGTAAAACAAAACTGCCCTCATCACAGCTTTTGTATTATATACCACTGCTGATTTTATCAAGCGCAAACCTTTTCTTTGGTGTAAAAATGAATATGCCCACTTCAGAGACTGTCTTTTACGTGTTAAGTATGATTTCAGTAGGCTTTCTTGAAGAGCTGATTTTCAGAGGCTTTCTTTTCAAAGCAATGGCAAAAGACAGCGTAAGGTCTGCCGTTATTGTGTCTAGCCTTACCTTTGGCATCGGACACATAATTAACCTCATAAACGGCAACGCAGCTGACCTTTTATCTAATCTTTGCCAAATTGTCTCTGCTGCAGCTTTCGGCTTTTTGTTTGTTGTAATTTTCCTGAAAACAAAAAGTTTAATACCGTGTATAATCTCCCACAGTGCAATAAACGTCTTAAGTGCTTTTTCAAACGAAGCTGCACTGACCCCTAAAAGAGAAGTAGCCGTAGCTGCATTTTTATCTGTAGGCTCAATAATTTACGCTCTTATCATTTTAAAAAAGCAAGACTGAAATTCAAAGCTGATACTAAAATGGTGCCGGTTTTAAATTTTTCGAATATATCTGCACAATATATTAAAAAGCTCAACTATGTGCTTTTTCACAAGCCTAACAAAATACTGTGCTAAACTTCCTGTGCTCTGCTCCTAATTTCCTTGTTAAAGAAGTTATTAAAGTGAATTTTATATTAAAAGCATATATTCACCATTCTGTTAACAAAAAATTCATTGAAGAAAGCAGATTTTATTGTATAATTAATTGTTATAAAATTTATGTAAAAATATCTCGAATTTGAAAGTGAGGTAATGGGGGAAAATGAGTTATGCTTCTTTTTCGTTCCTGCTGTTTTCCGGAATAGTAGTCTTGCTGTACTACATTGTTCCAAAAAAATTCCAAAGACACCTTTTGCTCGCAGCAAATATATTCTTCTATGTTTATGCAGGTATCCAATACGTACCTTTTCTGGTTGCCACTTTGCTTGCAACCTTCTTTGCAGGAAAAGCTATGGGTAAAATTTACGAAGAAGAAAAGCTGCTTTTAAAAGAATGTTCCGTTGTGGCTGAGAAAAAGAAAGTCAAGGCAGACTGTAAGGCTAAAGCAAAAAAACCTCTTATTTTAGCTCTCATTATAACAGTCGGCTTGCTTGTTGCCTGCAAATATACAAAGTTTCTTCTTACCAATGTTAACTCGGTTCTATCAGCCGTTGGGCTTGGGCAGATAGGAATATTCAAAATGATTGTTCCGTTGGGCGTATCGTTCTATACGTTTATGGCAATCAGCTATGTTCTTGATATATATTGGAAGAGATATGAAGCTGAACGCTCTTTCCTTAACTATGCGGTTTATCTCACATACTTCCCTCATATTGCTCAAGGCCCTATCGACAGATTCAACCACTTTAAACAACAGCTTCCGAAAGAGGGTATCGCCTTTGACGGAGTTAAGGTTTCGGACGGTGCCCAGCTTGTTATTTTAGGTCTTTTTAAAAAGCTTGTTATTGCAGACCGTTTGGGTATTTTCGTAAGCGAAATTTACTCAAACTACAAGAATTATTCAGGTCTGATTTTAATAGTTGCAACCGTACTTTATTCAATTCAAATTTACGCAGATTTTTCGGGATGTATTGATATTGTTTCAGGTGTTTCCGAAATGTTTGGCATTAAGCTTCAAAAGAACTTCGACCACCCTTATTTTTCAAAGAATATTCCCGAATTCTGGAGACGTTGGCACATGTCCTTGGGCGAATGGTTCAAAGATTATATCTACTACCCCATTTCTGTCAGCAAGCTCGTTAAAAAGGTTAAGAAAAATTCAAAGAGCAAGAAATTTTCCGAGCTGTTTTCTTCATGCTTCCCTATTCTAATAGTATGGTTGACAACGGGAATATGGCACGGTGCTTCTTGGAACTACGTTGCGTGGGGCTTATACTACGCAGCAATTATGATTGCAGGAACCGTATTTGAACCTCTTTGCAATAAAATTAACACAAAGCTTCACATCAACACGGAATCCTTCTCTTGGAAGCTTTGGCAAATGACAAGAACCTTTATCCTTTGTTGTATCGGCAGAGTTTTCTTCAGAGCAAACGGTCTCAGAGCTGCTCTTCACATATTTAAAAGTATGTTCTCCGGACTCAGTATGAAATATCTTGCCGGAGATGCTATATTCAACTACGGCCTTGATTGGAAAAATTTTGTTTTCGTACTCTTTGCAATTCTTATACTTTGGGCTATAGATATGCTTCAAGAAAGAATGCACATAAGAGAAGAGCTCAGAAAGCAAGGTATAATTTTCAGATGGCTTATTATCTTCTTAGGCATTTTTGCTGTTATCATTTTCGGTATTTACGGCCCGGGATACGATGCCAGCACATTTATATATGACCAATTCTAAAAAACTAAAAAAGAGAGGTATTTAATCATGGACGAACTTAAAAAAGCATTACAGGAACTTTATCCGAACGTTGATTTCGACAACGAAACAAATCTTTACGACGACGGTATTATCGACTCAGTTGATGTTGTAACAATCATCTCTAAGCTTGAAGAAACATTTGATATTTCCGTTACAATGGAATACATCCAACCGACTTATTTCCAATCAGTTGAAACAATGTGGGAAATGGTTGAAGAATTAATGTAATTTTATCATTAATAGCAAGTATTTCACAGCAATTTATTTTAGGAGGGACCCTTGATGTTCAATTCTATCGTTGAAGCAATTTTCACCTTTGCTGAAACTCAACCGGACAAGCTTGCTGTTGCAGATGAATCACGCAAGGTTACTTACTCACAATATAAAGACGAGATTTGCCGTTTTGCTCGCATACTCAGCGATATGGGCATAAAAAAGGACGACAAAGTTGTTGTTGAGGCACCTCAAGCAATTGAGTTGCTGTCTTTAGCTTTTGCAATTCATCTTGTTGGCGGTGTTTTTGTTCCCCTTGAACGCAACTGCGCGTGGGAAAAGATTGTAAGAATATATCGTTTGAGCGATGCAGTTCTTGCAGTTACTATAAAGGAACACGAAGAAAACGACGGCGTTAAGCCAATCACCTTAAGCGAACTTAAAGAAAAGGCTGACAGTGCCGAGCCTTTAAAGGACTATACCTACCCCGACGGAAATGCACCTGCAGATATTCTTTTCAGCACCGGTACAACAGGCAAAGAAAAGGGCATTGTTGCCTCGCACAGCAACAGCGTTGCAATCGGCTTTAATGCTATGCACGGTCTCGGAATTCTTCCCGACAATATCGAGCTGGTTCCATCTCCGCTTAACCATTCCTTCGGTCTTCGAAGATACTACGGAAATATGGTAGCAGGCGCTTCTGCCGTGCTTGTAACAGGTGTTATGAATGTTATGGGCTTTTTCAAAATGATGGACACATATAAAGTAACTGCTATAGACCTTGTTCCTACTGCACTTTCAGTATTGCTTCGCTTTTCAAGGAACAAATTTAATGAATATAAGGACATACTTCGTTATATTCAATTCGGTTCTGCACCTTTGTCCGATAGCGATAAAGCCGCAATATGTGCCTTGTTGCCAAACACCAGACTTTATAACATCTACGGTAGCACCGAGGGTGGCTGTATCTGCCTTTACAACTTCAATACAGAAAAATCAAAGAAGCAATGTATCGGTAAGCCTGCTTACGATGCAAAGGTTATTGTAGTTGACAACAACAAAAACGAAATTGTATCTTCAAAGGACAATGTCGGTTTACTCGCCTCCTTCAGCCCTATGAATATGATAGGATACTGGAAGGATGAAGAAGAAACAGCAAAAGCACTTATAAACGGCGGTATTTATTCAAACGACGAAGTTTATTTTGATGAGGACGGAGATATTATCCTTTTAGGTCGCAGAGGCGATGTTATTAACACAGGCGGCAATAAGGTATCTCCCGACGAAATTGAAGATGTTGCGAAAAAGCACCCACTCGTTGCAGACTGTGGTTGTATCGGTATTGACGATAAAATTAAAGGTACTGTACCTAAACTCTATGTTCAAATTAGAAAGGGTGCAGAATTTGATGCAGTTTCAATAAGAAACCATCTTGCTGCAAACCTTGAGCCGTATAAAGTGCCCGCAATAATTGAACAAATAGATGTGATTCCCCGTACCTTTAACGGAAAACTTTTAAGAAGGATGCTGAGAGCACAAAATGAAAACTAAAAGATTTATAAAAGTAATCGCCTTTATTTTAATCTTCTGTGTTTGCTTCTTTTCAGTACAAGGCTTACTTACAGGCGATGTGGACACAAGAGACTACAGAAGAGTAGCAGGCTTTTTTGATCAAAGAGAGAACTCACTCGATGCTGTTTTTCTCGGCTCGAGTGCAACCTATGCCTTTTGGAGCCCGGCAGTAGCTTGGCAGGAATACGGCATAACGGTATATTCAATGACCAGTGCCCTGCAAGAGCTGGCAGCTGCGAAATACATCATAAAGGATGCTGTTAAAACACAACCTAACGCTCTGTATATCGTAAATTTAGTTAGCGTTTTAGAGCTTTACAACTTTAGAATTCACAATCTGCTTGACGGATACCCCCTGTCGCTCAACAAGCTTCAAATGATCGACTATCTCAGCGATTTGGGTGGCTACTCACTTGCTGACAGAATGGAATTCTACTTCCCTATCCTTCGCTTCCACGACCGTTGGAGCGACCTTTATACCTTTGACTTCAAAAAAGGTACACTTAAGTACAAGGGATCTAATACTTATAATAATTTTATGAACAACACTGCTGACGTAAGCGGCGGTTTATGGGATTACGACGAGAAGCTTCCTATTACAGATACACTCCAAACCGTTATCAACGATTTGATGGACTACCTGCAAGAGGAAAGCATTAAGGTTCTTTTTGTTGTAACACCTCAAAGTGTAACAGACACAAAAAAGCGTGGTATGCAAAATACTCTCGTTGATATTGTTTCCGAAAGAGGCTTTGATGTGCTTGATATGAACAAGGTTGCTCTCGAAATGGGACTTGATCCGACTGTAGATTTTTACAACGGCGAGCATACAAATCTTCACGGCTCTATTAAATTTACCGACTATTTCTCTCAATATCTCATTGAAAATTACGGCTTTGAGGACAAGCGAGGACAAGAGGAGTACGCAGATTGGACAAAGGATTCAAAAGCATATTACTCTGCTATTTCGAGTAAGCTTTCCGAAACCGACTTGAAGTATTTAACAATTGAATAAACTAAGGGACTGCCCACTAAGCGCAGACCAAAAAGCAAAACAAAAGCAGATGTGTTTCAGCTTAATTTTTTACTGAAATACATCTGTTTTATTTGTTATACGGAATTTTGTTTT
>CAZNQI010000044.1:0-10918 GCA_964575375.1 uncultured Faecalibacterium sp. | reverse complement strand
AATGTTAACACAAGTAAAGGTCCTGATGGTAAGGAAAGTAAAAGCGAAAGTAAGCAAATTGTTACTCGCCCAATAGCGTATCCACAAGAATTAAATACATTTAGAAAGGATAGATACTTGATTATTAAATCATTTAATCCTCCTTGTGTGTATAAAAATAAGTTTACGCCATATTATGAGGCTATGGATATATATAATTTAAACAAAAAATATAACTATCTTAACCTAATCAATAATTTTTGTCATAATTTTAGGAGATATTTTCCAATGTCAAATAATAAAATAATTTGGAAGCCTATTCCACAAATTCTTGAAATAACCTTTTTCGAGATGCCTAATTCCGCACAAGCAACCCAAGAAAGGGTAGTTAAAGATTATGAAATAGATTTCTTTATGAGCGGAAACGGAAAAATGTTTCTAGACGGCAAATGTTATGATATATCGCCACACCACATTATGTTCCGTAAACCCGGACAGATTTGTCATAGCACCGCACCCTATACTTGTTTTGCCCTGACTCTTAATTTTTTTCCTGAATTAAATATAAAAAACGATTATTATCGAAAGAGGCTTGGAGATTTACAACCACATATTGATCACCAATGCTTTAATATTCTTTTACCATATATGAGAGTCAGAAGTGCATCATCATATCAAAAAATTTTTTCTCAGTTATATGATCTTAAAATTCAATCACACAACAATTATGAGGAAAAATATGAAACCATTCTTACAGACTTATTTTTAAATCTTCTCGCCGACTCCGTACATCAAATTAATAATTTCGGCAATGACACACATATACATCCCGCACTACAAAAATTATGCAAATACCTACAATCTAATTTCCGAGAGAAAATCACTTTAAGTGATATGGCATCTGAAACTAATATGTCAGCTAATTACTTACATAGATTGTTTTTAAAACAAATTGGTAGTACGCCGAATGATTATTTGCAAAATTTGCGTTTAGAGCAAGCTTGCCATCTTTTAATTGACACTGATAATCTAATTGAATGGGTATCAGAACAGAGTGGATTTAATAGCGTAGCATATTTCACTAAACGTTTCAGATTGCATTACGGAATCACTCCCATTGATTTCAGAAAAAGGCACAAACATAATTCATCACCAAATAAATGAATAAAAAATAAAAGCCAAAATCCAATTAATTATTACATTGGTTTGGCTTTTATCATATAAACACACTAAAAAAATTTATTTTAATTAAATTCAAATACTTTCGTAAGTAAAGGTTGCGCTCCTGTTATAGGATCAATCTCCATAATAAGAATATCTTTCATATAATCATTCCATTTTTCCACCACAGCACTCTCAGCTTGATATTTAGCAGCAAATTCCAAGCCTTTTTCGCACTCATAATAACCAAATAATTCATTACCAACATTCCAAATAGTGTAATTCATTATTCCAGCTTTCAAAAGGGTTTCTTTCATTTCGGGCCACAAGTTATTATGTCTACGAACATATTCCCCTAAACACTCCTCTTTAATTTGCGCTTTCCATGCATATTTTTGCATATTGAACCACACCTCAACCATTCAACTATTTAGTACATATAACATTATACTTTTATATATTTATTGTCACTGCTATACATCCATAATTTTACAATTTCTTTACAAAAAAGTCAATATTATAAATTCATAAGAAGGCATTAATTCTCTGTACTATTTTTTATATTAATTAAACATTCTATTGTTACTAAAATTGCCCTCATCATTCATTAAGTGTTATCCTAAAACAAACCAAATACTGTTCATGTATGAGCAGATTAACAAGTGTCGGTTAGGTATCCTTTTCCTGATTTCGCTCTTTTAGTACGTGATAACAGAACGTTTTGATTTTATCCTTGATAATAAAAGGACTTATATCATGTTTTAAACTCTCTTTAAACAAAATCCGTCTGTCGACACGTCGTTTCCACATTGGAATTGGTAGATACGTTCAAATTGCATGTAGAACCCAATAATATCATCCGCGGTCACCTACTCTTTGCAATAACGATATTTTTATCCCCCTATTGATTATCCTACATGATTTGGTGTTTTGTATACCTCAACCGGTGCTTTTATTGCACTGCCAAAGGGATGATTTTATATTAAAAGCGCCCTCCATTCTATCAAAAATTCTAATGGACTTTCACAAAAATCCATTAGAACTCGGAAAAATCAGAGAAGACTTTTAGACCTTTATTTCCATTATATTTTGTGATATAAAAACCTAAATAGCCCTGAAAACATCGAGGTTTTCTGAGGTCTCTCATTTAGCTTTATCTTCCGTTAAATTCCGCCAAGTTCATTTTATACACTTGACTCGAAAGTAATAGCCACTGTTGTTTATCTGCTATTTTTGTTATTTATATTTCAAATTCATATTTGGACAAAAAAGTGCAAAAACAATGTTAATTTATAATTTTGATTGAGAATAATTGCTATTACTAATAGAATGGGAAAACAACCGCTTAAATAAGTGCTTATAGCTATAAAATATTCCTTTCCCAATTCTAATATCTTCGTATTGGGATATTCACCTTCTCATATCATCATGACAGATACCACCTACCACCATTTGGGTATAAATACCCCTTGGTAGTAGGTGGTATATTTTTATTTACTATTCAGTTTATAAAGCAAACTACTCTTACCGCCTTTAGTTCTGTAACGTTGTTCTGTTTCAATTAAGCACTCTTTTTTGAGGTCTTTTATTGCTCTGCGAACAGTTGATGGAGATAGTTTCAAATCCTTGGCAATGGTAGATATTGCAGGCCAGCACTCGCCTTGCTTGTTTGCTCGGTCACGGAGATATGTATAAACAGATATAGCACGATGTGGCAGATCAGTATTGTAAATAAAATTAAGCCTGCCCATCGGTATTAACCTCAGTTTCTGTAGTTCTGTTATGCGGAGCTATTTCCTGCAACATTCTTCCGCCTCCGCCTTTGCCGTTCTTATCTTTTTTACCTTCAGCAATCTTTTCAAGAATTTTAACAGGCTCATTGTATTCGCTTTCTACCTGAGCCTGACCGCCGCCCTCATATTCACTTGGATTAACCTTTTTAGATTCAAGCCATTCGGGGTGATACTTAGCAACTATACCATCTACTATTTCCTGCTTTTCTGCATATTCTACTTTACGGTCTTCGTCTTCCTTTACCTCATATGGATTTTTTTCATCAAAGACAATTCCCCATTTAAAAAACAGCTTAAGCTTTACCTGCATAGGATGAACACCAGTCTTCATCACAATAAACTTACCTTTTGGCAAAGACTTAAGCTCATCAGGTGTCATAAGCGGTCTTTCCATCATCTGCAAGGATTGTGACGGATCGTTCTTACCATGGGACACAGAACCCGATAATACCGTCCTGCTTCCAAGCGCTTTAGATAGAACTTCTGCCGAACTGCTGTTAGGAGCAAATCCACCGAATATAGTGAGCTGTGTGTTATCTACAATTATCTCTGCTCCCTCTTTACCGTAGTTCTTTTCAAGTTGTGCAAAGGATTGGATTATAGGGACAATTTGCAGTCTTCTCGAGCGTGATGCTGAGAACATCATCTCTGCCGATTCAATCTTCGGCAGAGTTCCGAACTCGTCACAGAAGAATATACACCTGTTCTTTAATTTGCCGCCGTTTTCATCAGCCACAGCAAGTATTTCACGGTATAATTGTTGGATAATAAGAGATATCATAAAGAAGGTCGCCGGATTCTCCTCCGGCATGATTACGAATACCGCAGATTTTTCATTGCAGAACTTTTCAGCATCTATTTCAGTATCAAAACATAAAATCTGTTCAAGCTCTGAATCGAGAAAGGTATTAAGTCGGGAAAGTGCTGTAGACATTACAGATGCCATTGACTGCTCTGCAGTATTAAGAGCTGCACCTGCAAACCATTTTGCTTTATGGTCATCAGGCAGTAGTTCCATAAGTTGTTGGAACTGATTCTTGCCTTTCTTTTGTGACGGAGCCAGCAGTTCCTGAATAATTTTAAATACGGATACTATATGTCTTTTTTTAGGCTCACAAAATTCAGCCACAAGCAAAATCGTAGCCGTGAGCAAGCCTTCGGCTGCATCATAGAAGTATGCGTTCTGACCGAAGGATGAGGCATCGGTTCCTGAAAGTATTATTGTCTTAGATATAATCTTTGCATACTTTTCTGCTTTAGCTTTATATATGAGTTTATCTTCTTTTGCATATAAATCCATATACTTGTTAACGAGATGCAATAAGTTATTACCGTGAGATTTTGTAGGATTTCTAAGGTCTATTACGGAAATGTTGTATCCGTATTTTTCTTCTGCAATCCTACCGTAATTTCGCATAATATCTCCCTTGGTATCTGTCGACAGCCAGCTCATTCCGCTTGCGCAAGCATACTCTATACAAGGGTAAAGCCAATATGCCGTTTTACCTACACCTGCAGCACCGAGCATAAGAGCATGGACATCTCCAGTATCTACCATAGCGGTTGTACCGAGTTTGCCTCCGGTACAACCAACTACAATTCCTTGCGGTAACGCTTCTTCAATCGGCTTTTCTTTGCGTTTTAAAGCTACCCTTGTCATAGTAGGTGTCTGTTTTTGTTCTGCCTGTTTACGCCATTTTTCAGGCGTAAAAGGTATATGCTTATATATCTTTCTTATTTCAGATTTTCTTGACCATCGGGCCGTACCGTGCTGACCGTCCCCTACAGTTTTGGATTTGATATTATTAAGATTGTAGATATGAGATAATAAAGTTACACCGCCAAGAACACAGAACATTATGGCGGCAACAAATATCAATAACATTGGATTTCCCAATTAAATCACCTCCTACATTGCTTGCCCTATACTTGGGATTTCTTTCGTTTCATCCGTGTTTGTAATGTCCATATTCCAATCCTTTAATACCGATAAATCTGTTTCACACGCTATACCTATTTCTTCTAACTTAGGTCTTATTCTACCTATTGCTTTATGACCGGCCTCATCATTATCTACGCATAATACCGCAGTTTTAATATGCGGATGGTCTTTTATCATCTGAAATAAAACAAGGTCGGAAACTCCACAACCAGCAGCATAGTTATGTTGTTCCCAACCTTGTTTATGTAATGATATATAAGATAGCATATCTATTGGTGCTTCCATAAAAAACACCTTGTCACTTGTTCCAATCCAATGAAAACTGTACTCAGGGATACTGCTTTCTACATTACCTTTGAAACCGTTATGAGATACCGTTCCCCGCTTATGAACATGAACAGGTTTTCCGGTGTTATCAAATCCTACGAATACAGCGTTATGATAGTCAGCAGATTCATAGATAAGTCCTTTATGAACAAAGGCATTAAGCACATCTCTGTCTATACCTCTGCCATTTAAAAGATAACCGTAAACTCTCCGCATATTAGAGTTTCGTGGAGGCATTTCAAACGGTTTCTTTGGTTTTGGAGGTTCAGGTTCTGCCCTGTTAAGCTCTCCGTCATCTCGTTTGCCGAGCAAGTATTCCATCGCTTCAAGATAGGTTTTATTATAAAACCTTTTTACAAAATCCACCGCTTCTCCGCCGACTCTTTCATACTGATGAAACCATACATTCCCGCGTATGGTAACCTTTTCGGAGCCACTTCCCCAGACATAATTTTTGCCTTCTTTTTTAAGTTTTTCACCGTTTCTTTCGAGCAAGTCTACAAGATCTGTTTGACTTGCTCTGTCTTTTTCTTCCTGCGTATACGGAATAAATTTTGACATCTTCATTCCTCCTTCTGTTTATTTTCAGGCATAAAAATAACCTACAGTTTTTACGCTGTAGGTTATCTGTTCTTTGTTTTGAATTATTACTTCTTTTCAGCTCTTTTAACTATTTCAAAAACAGGCAAAGTTTTATTCGTTGGATAAATAACATAAGGATATACACACCGTACAACCTGTGATACAATTCCTTGTTGCTCCTGCCGTCTGTATGAAACGATGACCATATCACCGACCTCTATTTCATCATCCAAATCGCAATACCAAGAGGGGTTTCCAAAAGCAAACGAAACTAAAACATATCTTATAATATCGCCGTCATTATATTCCATTATCGCAAACAACTCCATCACAAAGTTTTATATTAAAAATTGTAATTTGCTTTTAAGTGTTTGTCAAGAAATAAAAACGATTTTGCAAAATCATATGCGCAAGCCTTGTGCTTGTTTCTTTTCATCAATTTTTCTTTTAAGTTTTCGGTCTATACCGCTATGCTTACCCTTAGTATCTTCTGTTTTATTTCGCAGTGTTCTGCTCAAATGATAAAGTAAATTAATGATACCTATTGATGCAGACCAGTCACGGTTGTTCTCAATACTGTGTATTAACTGCTCAGCATATTGGTTTCCTTTCTCGGCGGAAGATTTGAGATATTCCATTCCAATATCGTAATCTTTTTCAATTTCTTTTCCAAAAACATATAACTTTCCAAGCTGATATTCTGCATAAGAATTACCGTTTTTAGCGGCTATTTCAAAGTATTTTATTGCCTTTTTTATATCCTTCAGGCTCGGTTCGTTGAGACGTATTTTACCCGCACAGTATGCCGCAAATTCATTCTCACTGTCTGCCGCTTTTTCAAGATAATATATGGCATTTTCAATATCTTGTTTTACAAATTCACCCTTGTATAAAATCTTACCAAGATAATACTGTGCGCCTGCAAAACCCTCATCGGCTGACTCAGTAATAAGTCTCAGACCTTCGGGTATATCCTGCAACAAAAGTATACCTTCAATATACGATTTACCGAGTATATATTTGGCATATACATTGCCTTTATCCGCAGAGCGTTTAAGCAGTTCCTCTGCCCTGTCGCAGTCCTGTTCCACATCTTCACCCATAAGCAAAGTTTTACCAAGCAGGTATTCGGCATACTCATTTTCATTCTTTACTGCTTCTTCAAGCCAACGTATACCGTACTCTACACTCTTTGAAACCTCATCGCCTTTAATAAACAATTTTCCGAGAGTATACTGTGCAAACACATGGTCTTTTCGTGCCGCTTTTATGAGATACTCGACAGCTTTATTTGGATTGTATTCTTCGAAATCTTTTCGCAAATAGAGTTTACCAAGACCGTAAAGCGCATCGGTATTTTCGAGTTCTGCCGCCTTTTCAAAATACTTTTTTGCACCGTGCAAATCCGTTTCAGTACCCAAGCCATTCAGATTCATCTGACCGAGACGGTAATATAACTTATCGTCAGCCATAGTCTGTTCTATCTGTAAGAATCCCATATACGCTTGTCTGTACCAGTTCTTTGAAGCATAGGAATCTTTAGCTGTACCGATACCATCTTCGCACATTTTACCAAGTTCATATGCCGCATAAGAGTTTGGTTTACTCTTATTTTCTGCCGCCATTCTGAATAGTTTATATGCTTTTTCTGTATCCTTGTCTAACCCTTGCCCTCTATAATACAGACTGCCTAGTGAGTATGAAGCAAAGGGATTATTATATGCTACTGACTTTTCATACCATTCGGCAGCTTTTAAATAATCCTGCTCAACACCGTATCCGAAGGAATATAATTTTCCTATTCTGTATTGCAAATAGTCTTTTCTTTTAGCAATACTTTCCTCGGTTATAAATGAATTATATGCCTTTAAAAACCAATCATTTGCGGCAGTTTCATCTGCATCATAGCCGAGTCCTGAAAGATACATTTTTGCAATATCATGCATAGCAAATCCGTTACCGTTCTCAGCTTCACTAAGCATTAGTTTAAATGCTTTTTCAAAATCGGGTTTGTTTTCCTTATTGCCGTATAAGAAAAATCGGGCGTGTTTATATTCCTCTGTCCACCAAGTTTTTTTATTTTCTCGGTTTCTATACGAACGATATGTTGTTTCAATTTCTATAGGCTCGTCAGTAATTTCATCATTTCCCGATGGCATATCCGTTTCTATTTCTGCCGGTAATTCTTCCTCAGATTTTACAATATCCACCTTTCCCAAGACGATATTCATAGCCTCATTTATTACCGCATTCTTAATAGACTTGAATTCTTTGTTATCTACAAGCGGTATTCTTTCGGGTACACTCTCGGAATAAGTCCTATATACTTCCTCATTCTGTTCGCACCATAAATCATAAAGTTTTGCTATCCTTTCATTAGAAGCAAGCTCATTAACGATATTATTTACGATTGCTTTCACATCGGGTTTAAGGTAACCGTATACCTTTTTACCGCCGGTTTTCAAGAGCCTGTCTGCGAGATTTAAAAGCATTTCTTCGAGCTTTGGGTTATCATAAACACCCATATTCATCTTTGAAATAATTTCAGTAATCACCGCTTTGCTGTCTGCACGAAGAGTTTTTCTGTACTCATCTTTTTTCTCATAAATAAGATAAAGGTCAGGTTCAAAAATTGTAGTACCGATGGCAGAACGAAGATTTTTAACACCGCGTCTTGTAAGAAAACCGTCATTCTTTTTAACGGAATAAATTATTACATGAACATGCGGATGGTGGCTCTCATTATGGAATGCTGCATACCATTTAAGTTCGGGCATCGGTATATTAAAATTAGTTGAAAAGTTATCGACCTGCCCTCGAAGCAATTTTTTCCACTTATTCCCTTTACCGTATCCAAGTCTTTCGGCATCATCACGCCTTAAAGATATGATTGCAGTCCATACATTTCCCTGATGTTCTTTCAGTTCATTGGATACTTCTTGAAGATTTACTGCCATACCTTCTTGCGAAAACAAACCGTGTGTGCCGTACTTTTCTGCCCTCGGACGGGTAGCAATATAGTCTGCATATGTCTTGGTTTCCTTTACCTCATAAGCATTATCTTCTAACGCGCGGGTAATAAATTCCGAGGCATTACCTACAGTAGAATTGTTTATATAATCTTCATATTCGAGCATTTCCTTGCTATCGGGAAAATCCTTTAAAATTTTCTCAATGAGTTCTTTTTGTTTCTTGGTTGCAGGCGCTGGTTTTGTAGACTCAAATGTTATTTCAACACCTTCACGGGTGGCAATATACTTAGCATATCCACCCGCATTTTTTCGTGCATTCGGCTTTAAATATTTAAATTTTGTTATCAGCTTTGCCATTTCAACTTACCTTACAAGGTCATAATAATTTCTCCGTCCTCGGTCGGCTCTATGGTTTCAATATGTGTGATGCGGTCTGTTATTTTTATATTAACACCGCTATAGTCATACCCAATAACATCGAACAACCTTTTCTTCATAACATTGAGTAATCCTTCAGTATCAAACTTTCCCTCAAAATATAAGCCTTCATCAATTTCTATCGGTGATATTAAATTTTCTTGCGACTCGCTTAACAGAATTCTATCTCTGCCATAAACTTTGCCCGCTAATTTTGTAAGACGGTAATGCATTTCCGGGATGCTATTGCAATCTTGAAGTATTGCCGAAGCCACCTCTTTCCATGTAGGAGTCAGAATACTGTTACCGTTATTAAAGGATACCTCTACAGGTTTTTTGCCCTTAAAAATTGCACTGTTGGTTGATAAAGAAAGACTTAAATCAGTCGGTTTGTTTGTTTGCAAATAAATATTACCGTTAAGTTTTCCTATAAATTCATCGTATTGCGCATCTATAAGGCTGTGCATATATTGACGGCTTTCTTCTATCATTTTTATTTTTTGATTAATAAAATCCTCGTTCATCGTTGTCCTCCCTTCTGCCAATCAACAGCATCTTCAAACTTAAATTTACCGTTTAATCTTTTAATTTCTTTCACACATTCTCCCCGAACTCTTTTAAGAGAAGCAGGGTCAATATCCTGCATTGATGCAATAACATTTTGCATTATAGCAATCTCAACTGCCATCGAAAACAGCAGACCGAGATGTCTGTCATCGCTCTCGGAAACAATCGCTCGCATATTAGAAAGGAACATATTTGGAAGGAATGAAGTCGGGTCTTCGGCAGTTAGGAAGCCCACATAAAATCGTATAGCTTTTTCGATAAAATCCGATCTGCTTGTGCATCCTTCAGAGCGATATAATGCTTCAACTGTTTCTATTGTTTCAGGATATAACCATGTTGCAAATTTCTTTTTTTCCTTTGGCGGTGCTATTTTTATCATCTCCCTTATTTTTCATGCACGACCCCTCTCTAAACCCCTTGAAAATGGGCGTTTGAGGGCATAGGGTGTCAACCACTTTTCGTGTTTTTCAAACAGGGTGTCAACCACTTTTTGCACTTTCAAAATCCCCACAAAGCCACTAACGGTCGGCACTGCCGTCCGAAGTGACACGGAAAGGAGGTCGTTTACGACCCCTTTCCTTTCACCAGCTTGATTTTCGACCCTGATTTCAACCCTCAAAACCGCAGTTTTTTAAGGCTCGAAATTTTGCCTCAAAATTCGTTTTTAGGTACTACTCCGAGTGTTTACCCTGTTTTTGCCGTAAAATCGCACACAGGCGGTCACAAGTGGTACAAAATGGGTGTTTGTTCTTTTTGCAACCTGCGGCAATTTACATCTGAGGTGTAAAAGCAGTTTCTTCTGTACTGACCTCTGTTACAGAATCCCCTTCAATCGAGCGCAAAGCATCTTCGAACAGCTTTGTCCTTTCAATTAGAAGCAGTTTGTCTTTATTTTCAAAAGCAGCATCCACTGCCTTAACAATATCCTTGAGATTGTGTACATATGAAGTCTCATCTCTGCCTTCGGAAACAATCATTTTACCTGCATCAAAATCAATTTCAATTACTGCATTGATTCTTTCATCATTTTCCTTTGCATCACAGAGAACGGAGAATGTAAGCGTATCTATAGGCTGATGTTCACCGAAGCATTCTTGAGCTATACTGTCCATTGTCAGATTAAGACTGCCGTCTGTAACCATACCTCTGTATGTAGCAGCAGCACTTAAAAATGTATT
>CAZNQI010000043.1:0-10975 GCA_964575375.1 uncultured Faecalibacterium sp. | reverse complement strand
TAGTTGTAGATAAAACTTAATATTTGTTACTATAATTGCACTAAATAAATGTGTTTTTTCAAACGGTAAATGTGAAAAACAAAGGAATAAGTTTTTACCTGATTTTTTGGCCTTTTTACTAATGGGTAGTAATGTTTTTAAATTGTTATTAAAATTGTGATATGGTATCATTATTACACCAAATAAAGGGAGGAATTGATTATGAAAATCAAAATGACAAACGAAAGTGGTAACGTGGAGCAGATCCAGGTAAAGGCTTTCCAGAATTATTACGAGGGCGAAACAAAGGACGGCTTAAAGCACGGACACGGCACGTTTTATTTCTCTAACGGCAACACAATGGAAGGTAATTGGGAAAACGACAAACTGAACGGTCAATTCACTTTTAGTTTCGCTGACGGTGCAAAATCTGTTAGTGAGGCTAAATACAAAGAGGATGGAAGCACCATAGTAGACGGTAACGGTAGCTTTACCTATCCTGATGGTGCAAGGTTCACTTGTGAATTTGAGGATGGAAAGCTTAAGTCTCGAATTGCTTTCTACTACCCGGACGGCACCGAATTTTCGGGCGATTTAACAGGAGTAATTGATGCACAGGACTGTTATTATTATCTTGACGGCGTTAGGTTTATTCGTATAAGCAAAAATGCTGACGGAAAATGCGAGGGTGTTATTTACGGTGTATTGGGCAATAAATACGTTGGTGAATTGAAGAACGGCTTGAAACATGGACACGGTACATTTTGCTATCCCGACGGTACTAAGTACGAAGGTGAATACAAGGATGACAAAAGAAACGGGCACGGTATTTATTATTGCAGTAACGGTACTAAGTACGAGAGTGAATGGAAAGACGGCGAAATGAACGGATACGGCATCTGTCATTATTCTGACGGCGATAGATTTGAGGGTGAATACAAGCTCAACAAGCGAAACGGACACGGTATATTGTATTATGCCAATGGCGATAGGTTTGAAGGCGAGTACAGAGACGATCAAAGAAACGGGCACGGTATCTTTTATAATGCTAAAGGGGGTAAGCTTGAGTGTGAATGGAAAGATGGCAAGATGAACGGACACGGCATCTGTCATTATTCCGACGGCGCTGTTTTTGAAGGTGCGTTTAAAAACGACAAAAAGAACGGACACGGTGTATTCCACTATGCCAACGGTAGCATATTTGAGGGGGAATTCAAGGACGGCGAAAGAAACGGTCATGGCATAGTGTATTCTCCCGATGGGAAAATTGCATATGAAGGTGAATACAAGGGCGGTAAAAGAAACGGTCACGGTATCTTATATTTTACCGACGGTGGTAAATTTGAGGGAGAATTCAAGGACGGCGAAAGAAACGGTCATGGCATAGTGTATTGTCCCGATGGGAAAATTGCATATGAAGGTGAATACAAGGACGGTAAAAGAAACGGGCACGGTATCTTATATTTTACCGACGGTGGTAAATTTGAGGGAGAATTCAAGGACGGCGAAAGAAACGGTCATGGCATAGTGTATTGTCCCGATGGGAAAATTGCATATGAAGGTGAATACAAGGACGGTAAAAGAAACGGGCACGGTATCTTATATTTTACCGACGGTGGTAAATTTGAGGGAGAATTCAAGGACGGCGAAAGAAACGGTCGTGGCATAGAGTATTACTCTAATGAAAAAATTAAATTTGAGGGAGAATTCAAGGACAACGAAAGACACGGGCACGGCATAGTGTATTGTCCCGATGGAAAAATTGCATTTGAGGGAGAGTTCAAGGACGGTAAAAGAAACGGCTATGGTGTTTTCATCTATATCGACGGTGGTAAATTTGAGGGAGAGTTCAAGGACGGTGAAAGAAACGGGCACGGTATCTTATATTTTGCCGACGGTAGTAAATTTGAGGGTGAATACAAGGACGGTGAAATAAACGGTCATGGCATAGGGTATTATCCCGATGGAAAAATTGCATTTGAGGGGGAATACAAGGACGACGAAAGACATGGCTTTAGTACCTTATACGATACAGACGGTAAGGTTCTTTACTCCGGTCAATGGGTAAATGGTAAAAAAGCTGAATAAAATCAATATCCTTTTTCTTATACATAACAAAAAGCTGCTTCAAATGAGGCAGCTTTGTTTTTTATCCACATTTATCGGACAAACAGCAATAAATATTCAGCTGAATACAAGGATGATAAAAGACACGGACATTTTATATTACATTTTTCTTTTGACAACTTCTCTTTTGACGGTGAGATTGAGTCCTGAGACGAAAAATCGGTAGACGATGAACAGGACGATTAACACTAAGCTTATTTCGGCGGCGATTATTCAGCTGTTGCGAAATTTTTTCCCGCGTACAGTAAAAAAGCAGATAACAGCAATTTTTGTCGGTTATCTGCTTTTTGTTTTATTCTGCGCTTACACTTTCATCTGTTGCATTATTTGAAGTGTTTTCCTCACCTATTAAGCCTTCTGTTGTGTCGGAAAGCATTTCATCAGACATATCGGTAAGGTCTTCGGAAACATCACTCATAGCATCGCTGAGCATTGTTTCGCCCTCTGTAAGCATTGATGTAATTTCGTCCTCGAGAGTAGTCATATCATCTGACATTGAATTGTTTTTGTTACCGCACGCAGCAAAACAGCAGATAATTGCAACCAAGCCCACGATTAAAAGTATTGAAGTAATCTTTTTCATAAAAAGTCTCCTTTTGATTGTTTGTATTTTATGCTTATGCATATTATTGTCTTAATATTCCCTTTTATACGATAAACACTTAATTCATTTTATTTTTAAAATAAAATTGTTGACTAAAACATTTTATAGTGTTAGAATTAAATTTATGATACTGCAGTAATTATTACTGCCATTAAAAAGGAGAAAATTTTATGAAAGAGAAAAAGCTTCAAAATCCTCTTTGGCAAACAAACAAAGGTGAGCGAAACAGCTATTATACATATTTCTTCGGACAAAATATGATATATAATATGGTTGCTTCTTTCCTTACTACCTATCTTTTACTTATCGGTGTAAACCCAATAAAGTCCGGTGCTGTTATGCTCGCAGTTAAGATTTGGGACGCTGTTAACGATGCACTTTTCGGCGTTGTTTTTGACAAGGTTAAATTCAAAAGCGGTAAAAAATATATTCCTTGGCTTAAAATTGCCTGCGCCATCACTCCTATTTCTACTATTGCAATTTTTGTTATTCCGAATGCAGCGAGTGAAACCGTAAAGCTCATCTGGTTCGCAATTGCTTATATTATTTGGGATACTGCATATACTCTTTGCGATGTTCCTGCTTTTGGTATAATTACTGCTATGACAAACAATATCGAGGAAAGAAATACCGTTCTTTCACTCAAAGGTGTAACAGGTGGTATCGGTTCTGCGCTTACAACCGTTCTCGCTTCGGCACTCGTTAGCGAAAGCATAGGTCTTTCCTACGGCTTTGTAAGTATTATTATTGCAGTTGTTGCATCGGCAACAATGTTCCCGATATGCTTTAAATGTCAAGAAAGAAACGAAAGCACAGACGAGGAGCAATTTACTGTTAAAAGAATGCTCAAATACCTTGTAAGCAACAAGTATCTTCTCATTTACTATCTCGGCTATATTTTCTATTCCGGTGCACAAACATATAACTCCTTGCACCAAATTATGGCTTACTATATCTATAACAATTCGCTTGCATCACTCATAACAGGTACCGTTGCCGCTGTTCCGCAGCTTATTATGGCTCTTCTCGTTCCGAAAATCATCAGAAAAATTGATAAGATGACTTTATTTAAAATTTCTACCGTTGCAGCAATTGTATTTTCACTTTTAATTATACCTACAAGAGAAAGCTTTGTTCTTTTCACAATAACATATATGCTTCGTTCCATTCCTCTCGGTATTATCGGCGTTCTTGCCTTTGTATTTACACCCGACTGTGCTGAATACGGTCAGTACACAACAGGTATTGATGCAAAGGGTATCACATTCGCAATTCAAACCTTTGCTGTTAAATTAGCTGCTGCAGCTTCGGGATCACTCGGCTTATTCCTTCTCGGCTTCTTTAATTACAAAACATTCGATAACGTTTCCTCTTTTGAAGATCTCGAAAAAATAAACGCTATCGCACAACAGCCTGCTGAAGCTCTTGACGGAATTTGGTTCACTTACAATGTATTTCCGATTTTCGGTCTTGTTATTGCTCTTATTCTTTGGAGCTTTTATAAGCTTAAGGATAAGGATGTTCAAATTATGGCAGACTGCAACAGCGGTAAAATTACAAGACAAGAAGCACAGGCAAAGCTTTCAAAAAATTATAAGCTTAAAATTGCTTGTGATGTAAGCTCAAAAGACACAATAAACCAAAAATCAAAATAAAAAAACAGGTATTCAAGTTTAAAAATAGGCTTGAATGCCTATTTTTTTTAACGAGTATAACCTTGCATAGAGCATTTTATCCGATTTTTCTCTTTCTTTACCCTTTCAGTGCTTCTTTTTTACCTGTTATTTTGCTTTGGTATGATATATAATATAGACACATTAAAGATAAGAGGTAAAAACAATGAAAGATATAAATTTTGAATTTCGGTAGTTTAAATACCGCTTTATGTTAATTATTCTTTTCATTCTCATATTTCTAATACTGTATTTTTTCCTGTGATGCTGAAAGCTCTGTCTCTTTTGAGACGGGGCTTTTAGTATTTTTGATACATCAAAATAAATATTGACAAATTATAGATAATGTTTTATAATTACAGTACATAAGTATCTTTAGATACACAAATTAAGAAACGGAGGAAATTCCAATGAAAAAAACATTATCAGTTATTCTTTCTTTGCTTGTTGTTTTCTCAATGTGCAGTGTTATGGCATTTGCAGCAGACGATCTTGTTACTGTAACCTTTATGAACGGTGATCAAGTTGTTAAAACAGTTGAAGCAGTTCCCGGCACAATGTTGACTCCTTACGCTCCCGTAAATCCTACAAAGGATGCAACAGACACTACCGAATACACCTTTAAGGGCTGGACAACGGATGAAACAGCAACAGAAAATTCTGTTATTTACACAAAGGATCAGCTTCCCGATGTAGGCGATGCAGATGTTGTATACTACGCGGCTTATGCAGAAAAAGAAATCGTTGTTGTTCAAACATTCTGGAACTTTATCGAATCTATCTTTGAAAGAATCAACCTTATCTTTGAATACTTTGCAAGTGTATTTGGTTTCTAATCTCGAATAACAATTTTGGCAGTTACCGAAAGGTAGCTGCCTTGGTTTTTTGTGTTATTTATTATTCATTAAGAGAAGTCCCACTTTCGTGCGACTTTTTCTATGTTTTATTTTGATTTGTTTTAGCTGTATTAAGAGATGCTATTAATATTCGCTTAATTTCCTAACAATCTTCGAGTAACGATTGAGAAATTTTATTATCGATATATTCAGACATATTAAGCAACTTAATCCAATATTCAGTTTCAGCAGTTTCTTTTAATACAATGTGCATTTTGGCTATAAAATCAGCAGAGCTTTGCCCATAATTTGCCTCATTAATATACTTGTGCCACTGCGAATTACCTGCTTTGCTATCGTTGTCCTTTTTATTCTTGATTAAAAAGTTATGCAATTTAACTATTCTTGCAGCAAAAATTATTCATCAGCACGGCGACTTCATTATTCATTAAAAAAGTGGCGCTGCGCAAATGAACGATGAATATTGAATAATTAATAATACAAAAAAAGAAAAGTCCCACTTTCGTGCGACTTTTCTTTTTTTGGTGACCCGGACGGGAATCGAACCCGTGTTCCCGCCGTGAAAGGGCGATGTCTTAACCGCTTGACCACCGGGCCATATATATGAAAGAGGAGGACACGTTATCCTACACTCTTTATCTTTGAAGATTGGTAGCGGCAGTGGGACTTGAACCTACGACACTCCGGGTATGAACCGAATGCTCTAGCCAACTGAGCTATACCGCCACATATCCGCACTTCTTAAGTGCTTGCCTATTATATTACAAGATTGCTTAATTGTCAAGCCTTTTTTCAAAAGTTTTTTTACTTTTTTTAATTTTGTCGAAAAAGGTCAATTTCTTTTGTTTTTGAAAAACTCTGTAAGCAGCTTTTTGCACTCATTTTCCATATATCCGCCAAGAATTTGAGGTCTGTGGTTAAACGGCAAGGATGAAAGATTTATTATGCTTCCCATACATCCTGCTTTTTCATCAAATGCACCGAAAACCACTCTGCCTACTCTTGCGTTTATTATTGCACCCGTACACATCACACAAGGCTCAAGCGTAACATAAAGTGTACACTCGTTAAGTCGCCAGCTTTCTGTTTTTTCGCAGGCTGTGTTTATCGCCTCTATTTCTGCGTGATATAAACTATTTTGTCTTATTTCTCGTTTATTATACCCTTCAGCAATTATTTCACCGTCATATACCATAACAGCACCCACAGGTACCTCTCCCTCTTTAAAGGCCGTTTCTGCGAGTGCTATGGCGTGTTTCATAAAATCACTGTCGCCCATTTTATTTTTCCCCAACATTTAATTAATAAAGCTTGCAGTAATAACCAGCATATAAATAATTGAAATTATCATACTGAAATTCAAAAAATACGCCGACATCTTCTCCTTGAAGGACAAAACACTGTATCCGTCCTCAACCGAAACATCTTTTCTTCTGAGCATAAGAATTCCCAAAGAAATACTACCCGCAACTATTAAAGCTATCAAAATGCAGTAGTAAATCATATTAACCTGTTCCGCAGTCATAGTCTCATAAAGATAATTAAGAATAACAGACAACAAATTATTTAGAGCGTGGATAATTATTGGTGTCCATAAGGAAGAAGTTTTAACAGCCAAATAGCCAAGTCCAAAGCCTGCGAGCAAAGCAAACGGTGCTTGAATAAGATTGCCGTGCATTAAAGCAAAAACAATTGATGTTGCAATTATTGCAAACTTTTCGCCGTAAACTCGAAGCGAGCCCATAACATATCCTCTCAAAGCCAGCTCCTCTACAAGTGCTGCTATAATGCTGATTCTGATAACAGACATAAAGATGCCGAAAGCTCCGGAAGGCATTGCAATATCAGGAGAAGAAAGCTCGTATCCGAAAAGGCTCATAAATACTGTAAAAATTGAACTTACAATATTTGCAGCCATACAAATTCCAAGTCCTGCAATAACACCCAAAGCAGTGTCAAATACACTTTTTGGCTTTGAAAGCATTAACTGTTCGGTTTTTTTAACCGTTACACCGAGCTGACTGCTTTGGTAAACATACAGATTAGTTCTGTTTTTCATTCCTTTGCCCATAAGCACAAAGGGAATAAACAAGCTGAGAACAGTTAAAACAATATCAACTGCACTTTGATATATAGGGTCTTCGTAATACATATCCAAAACACCTAAAGGCTTCATTAATAAAACCAAAGCATTTTGAATAATTACATATAAAATCAAAGCACAGCCTGTCAGAGTACCTATTCTTTTAATAGCGCTTTTCATATTGTTTTTCAGCATAAAGTTATATTGTGCATACTGTGGATTCTGATAAGGGTCATTGAAATTATAATAGTTATTCATACTAAAACTCCTATATAAATAAAAATTTATTCTTCATCTGCATCGCTTATTCTTGTTGCCGTTGTTTGATTTTCGTCAACGCCTTCTGTACTTGATGGAACAAACATAATCTTAAATGTCATAAGCATAAGCTTTAAATCTTCAATAATTGATTGGTTTGCTATATACATAAGATCCATCTGTACCTTATCGTAAGGTGGTGTATTGTACTTACCGTATACCTGTGCATAGCCTGTAAGACCTGCTTTAGCCTGCAGTCTTAAAGCAAATTCGGGAATGTCTTTTTCATATTCCTTTGCAATTTCAGGTCTTTCCGGTCTTGGACCTACAAAGGACATATCACCCTTAAGAATATTGAAAAGCTGAGGCAATTCATCAAGTCGGAATTTTCTTATAATTTTACCTACGGGAGTGATTCTGTCATCATTGTCGGTTGCAAGCCTTGCCACTCCGTCTTTTTCTGCATTTTGCACCATACTTCTGAATTTCATAATTTTAAATTCTTTGCCGTTTGTTGTAAGACGAACCTGCTTATAAATTGCATCACCACCGTCGTAAAGCTTTATCGCAATTGCTGTGCCTGCCATAATAGGTGAAGAAATTATGATAGCTATAAGGGATAACAAAATATCAAAAGCTCTTTTTACAATAACATATACTAAGCTTGCATCGCTTCTTTTGCATCTGTAAACGCAAACATTCATCATTTGCATTGTTTTTCCTCCACGAATAATAGTGTCGGAAATCTTTGGTTTTATATAAACAGCTTTATCGTTTGCAATACAGAATTTAACAAGCTCGTTTCTGTAATCGGACGGAACACCACAGATAAATACTGCATCCATATTTTCCATTATCTTATAAATCTTTTCAAGCGATACATTTTCGTAGTTGTATTCCTTAACGACTTTAAATCGAGGCTTTAATTGCTTTATACCCTTTATTGAATAATATGAATCTATATTACCGTAAACCACAATTGTCTTTTTCGGCTTGTGGAGCTTGAAATAAAATCTGTTTGCAAGATAGCACCAAGCAACTGCAAAAACGGAAAACAGCAAAAAGTTTACTATAAACGGCACAACAGATACCAGCTTGTAGCTGAGAAGCGAGAAAATTACATAACACGCACCTTGCAAAAAGCCTATTGAAATTATTTGTGAAAATATAAGATCCGACACCGATGCCGTACCGACCATAAATCCACCGTACACATGAATGAAAAACAGATAAATCATCAATACGACAACTGCAATAAGATAGTTACCTAATCTGTAAAAAGACAACGGCAAATACGGGTTATAGTAGTTTATCCAAACGAAATACATATAACCGGTAAAAGCAAACATAATAATACATTTGAATAAATAAAGTAATATTTTCTCTTTTATATTTTTTCTTTTCATTATTTGTCCCTCTGTTTTTTATTTATATTTTTATATCTAAACTTAATATTTAATTAAAATTTCTATAGACAGAAACATAATATCATAAAAAAACATTCGTGTAAAGACTTAAAGTCATTAAAAATACTGCTAATACTGTGTCTGCTGATAAGTCAAGTATTTCTTGTTTTAAACAAATTTACTTGTCGATTGTTCTTTCTCTGTTTTTTCCTTTTAAAAAAACAACTCCTTCAAAAGAAGGAGCTATCTAAAACCTTTATTTTTGAGAAGGATGTAGAATTTTAAGCCAAGCAACCTATATTATTGATTATTTAAGCCTCCGGATTTTTTAAAGCTGATAAACAGCTTTATTTTTTATTGCCGAATTTACAATACTCTTTCAAACAGCATATATCGCATTTCGGTCTTCTTGCAATACATACTGCTCTTCCGTGAAGTACTATTCTATGGCAAAAATCGTTACTCTTTTCACCCGGCAATATTTTTTTAAGCTCAAGCTCAACCTTTTTCGGGTCCTTTGTGCTTACAAGACCGAGTAAATTTGTAATTCTTATTAAATGCGTATCTGCAACTACGGCAGGCTGATGATAAACGTCTCCCATAATTAAATTTGCAGTTTTCCTTCCCACACCCGGTAGAGATGTAAGCTTTTCTATACTGTCAGGCACTTTACCGTCAAACTCATCTCTTATCATAACGGCAAGACCCTTTATATCCTTTGCCTTTGATTTATAAAAGCCACAGGAATATATAAGCTTTTCAATATCTTCTATATCCGCATCACAATAATCCTGAAGTGTAGGGTACTTATTAAAAAGTGCAGGTGTTATTTTATTTACCCTTTCGTCCGTACATTGAGCCGAAAGTCTTGTTGCAATTAAAAGCTCAAGCTCATTTGAAGCATTTAAGGAGCATAAGGCTTCGGGATATTCCTTTTCGAGTGCTTCAATACAAAAAATTGCTCTTTGTTTTTTTGTCATTTTTTTACTCCTTTTTTATTTAAAGTCTTGCGAATTTCTTCTGTAGTGGAAAAGATATTGCTGTGCTATACCCTCAATATTTTTTGTACATTCAGGTAATCCGTTCGGATACATTTCGCTCATTATTCTCTTTACCCACACATCTACGGGAAACGCTTCTATTCTTCCAAAGCCGTAAAGCAAGGTACATTCTGCAACCTTTGCGCCTACTCCTTTTATTTTCATAAGCTCCTGTCTTGCGTTCTCTATAGGCATATTGTATATATCTTCAATAACAACTTCCTTATTGATAAGTTTTTTCACAGCATCAACAATATATTTACCTCTGAATCCGGCTCTCAAAACAGCTAAATCTTCAACAGTAACATCCTTTAATTTTTCATAGGACGGAAATGTATAATCATCACCTGTTTTTTCGCCGAAATTTTCGCAAAGCCTTTCAATTATACCCGTTATTCTGGGTATATTGTTGTTTTGCGAAATTATAAATGAACAAAGAGCTTCCCACGGCTCCTGTTTTAAAATTCTTATTCCGTAGTACTGCTCGGCTGCTTTTTTGAGATACTCATCTTGAGAAAATGCTTCACAAATTGAAACATAGTCCTTTGACAAATCAAAGTAATCGTACCATATACTTTCAAAATCCTCTTGTGAAGTACCTTTAAAAACAATATCTTTACCGTTTTGCATAATAGTACACTTTTTATTTTTTACAACAGCACTGAATGAACCGTCCTCATTTTTTTTCCAGCGAAAAGCTTGCCCGCAAAAGGCGCAAAGCTCAATATTAAGACATTCAACGCCTGAAACATACACATTATTATTTTCAAATTTTATATTCATTTTAATCTTTCACCTTTTTATAATGTATTTGTATTATAACTGCTAAAAACGTCAAAATCAATGCTTTAAGGCTACAAAACAAGATATTTTAGTTTATAAACCGTTTATTTATATCAAAACACTTGCAAGGTTGATTTTTTTATGCTAAAATAATATAGTGTATCT
>CAZNQI010000042.1:7917-11031 GCA_964575375.1 uncultured Faecalibacterium sp. | reverse complement strand
GTGATGACCTTACTTATACCTGGTATTATAAAGATACAGACGACTCAAAATATACTCTTGCTACGGGAACCACAGGAAAATCTTACTCTTTGAAAATGAAGAAAAGCGTAAGTGGCAGGAAGGTATATTGCGTAATTAAGGATAAGTACGGCAATTCCGTTAAGACAAAGGTTGTAACTCTTACTATGGGCAATCCTGCCACTATTACAAACCAACCCTCATCTGTTAAAGTAAATTGCGGCTCTACTGCAAAGGTAACTGTTTCAGCTACGGGAGACAGCCTTACATACAAGTGGTATTATAAAGATACAGGCGATTCCAAATTTACTTATGCTTCAAGCTTTACAGGAAAAACCTATTCTATAAAAATGAACAGTATGCGCAACGGCAGAAAGGTGTACTGCGTTATTAAGGATAAGTATGGCAATTCGGTACAGACAAAAACCGTAACGTTATCCTCTGAACACGTGTATGACAGTGGTGTGGTAACAAAGGCTGCTACTTGCACTGCTTCGGGCGAAAAAACATATACATGCAAATATTGTGTTAATCAAAAGACAAGCTCTATCAGCAAGCTCGGTCATAATTTGGGTGGATGGAAGGTTGTTCGTGAAGCAACTGTAACTGCTCAAGGCTTTGAACGCTCAAGCTGTAGCAGATGTAGCTATTATAAGGATCGTTCTATCGAAAAACTAACTCCGATTTATTTCATTACGGTGAATACCGATGAGGGCAAGAGCTCAACTGTTGGTGTTGCACAAAACGGCAAATACACATTAAACGTGCCTGAAAAGGTTGGTTATAATTTTGTCGGTTGGACTGATGTAAACGGTAAAAGCTTTAGCGAAAGTGGTATTATCAGTGCAAATACTACCGTAAATGCTGTTTGGGAGATAGACGGTACAGACTCTCTCAGTGAACTTATTGAACGCACAAATGCTTGTGTTGACCGTATTGTTATAACAGCAGACATTACTGTTGATGAGCCTATATTTATTTCGGGCGAAACGCAGATATATTCCGACGGTGATTATACACTTAAGCGTGCTCCAAGCTATGACGGAGATATCTTCGTTGTAGGTAGAGATAAAAACGGTGAACTTGCAACTTCTTTAAAACGTAAAGCTGTTCTTACCTTGGGTGGCGGCAACGGCACTTTGACCATCGACGGTAATAGGGATGAAGTTACTGTTAATGTTGTTGGTAGTGCTGTGTTTGCATCGGATAGTGCTACAGTAAACATATATGATGGTGTAAAAATTGCAAACAATGCAAAATTGGGCAATAGCAGAATTCTTACCTATATAGCTCCTTTGAATGCAGAAACGCTTGAGCGTGCCGGTGGTGCAGCTGTAATTAACTTAAATTCTACCGTTAATATGTACGGTGGTGTTATTGAAAATAACCTTGTAGTTACAGAATACACCGTTATTGTTGATGAAGCAGCAGGTACTACAACTTCAGCCGAAATTGCAGGCTGTGGCGGTGCTGTTTATAATAGTGGTAATTTCAATATGTACGGTGGTGTGATTTCCGGCAACGAAGCACTTCGTGGCGGTGGCTTCTATAATGCAAGAATAGCATATTTATTTGCAGGTACTGTTTCGGATAATCTGTCGCATACCTACGGTGGTGCTATTTCGTCGTCATCGTCCTCCAACGCAGACACGTATCTCGGCTCTAAAAACAATGGTGCGACTATGCTTATAAGTGGTAACCACTCTATGAAAGCAGGTGGTGCGATTTATTCCAATACAACCAGCCCTATTATAATTGAGGGTAATACTGAATTCTTAAACAACCATAGCGATTCAAGCGGTGGTGCAATCTATACAGCAGGTTCGTTGACAATTAGCGATGCAGTATTCTCCGGAAACTACTGCGAATACAGTGGTGGTGCTATTTACAACCACTATACAAATCCTAACTATGATCCCCGACATTTTGAATTGACAGGCTGTACCTTTGAAAACAACAGTGCCGGTCTTGGTGGTGCTGTAATTCTCAGCGCATCAAGTAGTGTTGCAGGAACAGGTACACAGGCAACTATTACCGATTGTACTTTTAAGTCTAATAAAGCAATTGTTTCAAGCACAAATCCCGGTAACGGCGGTGCTTTGTATATAACAAGAAACAGCATTGCTGATATCGAAAATTGTACCTTTAGCGAAAACAGTGCTACACAAAATGCAGGTGCAGTTGCTATTCACAGTGCTTCTGATGTTGATTTGACAAACTGCGAATTTATAAATAATACAGCTGTTTTCGGTGGTGGATTATATGCATCCTCGAATTCTGTTGTTGATATGAGTAATATTGAATTTAAAGGCAACAGTGCAGTTCTTGATTCTAATTCTGCAGGTGGTAACGGTGGTGCCTTATACATTTACGAGGCTTCTGTAACTACCGATAATGTTGATTTGTACAACAACACTGCCGCTAATAATGCAGGCGCGCTTTATCTTGGTGCTTGCGAGCTTACTTTCGATTCCACTTGCGAAATCGACGGCAATACTGCAGGCGGACACGGCGGAGCAATATATATGACCTACAAGACTGTTGACGGCGTTAAGTACGGCTCCAAGCTTAATGCAAATAACGTAACATTCAAAAACAACAAAGCTCAAGCAGGTGGCGCTATCAGTATTCGTTCTGCTTGTGAAGCAAACCTGAACGGTGCTGTACTTACTGACAACAGTGTTACCGGTACAGGTAACGACGCTTCGGGTGGTGGTGCTGTTTATGTTGGCTACGGTAGCTTGACACTTACGGATGTTACTGCTACAGGCAACACCTCTGCAGGCTACGGCGGTGTAGTAAATTCTGTTTGCTCAACAGTAAATGCAACAAACAGTACATTTAACAGCAACAGTGCAGCGAGTGGTGGTGCATTCAATGCAATTAATAAATCGACTTTATCGTTTAGCGAGTCTACCTTCAACGAAAACGAATCCACCGATGTAAACAGCGACTACAACACCCGTGTTGGTGGTGGTGCTGTTAATATCTCGAGTGGTAGCCTTACTATCAGTGCTACAACTCTTGACAGTAACAAGACCGGCTATTACGGCGGTGCAGTTTTGGCATCGGGCGTTGTTGCAACTATTGATAATA
>CAZNQI010000042.1:0-7817 GCA_964575375.1 uncultured Faecalibacterium sp. | reverse complement strand
GTGCTGTTAGTATTCGTACAGGCTGTGAGGCTTCATTTGAAAACACAAGCTTTATCGGAAATACTGTTGCAGGCTATGCAGATAAAGATGACGGCAACGGTGAAAACGGTGGTGCAATTTATGTAGGCTATGGTAGCGTTACACTGAATAATGTTACAGCAAAGGATAACATATCTGAAAGCTACGGCGGCGCAGTGAATGCCGTAAAATCTGTTGTAACGGTTACGGGTGGTACATTCCAAAATAACAAAGCTTACTCAGGTGGTGCATTGAATGCATTAACCGGCAGTGAGGTTACAATAAATGGCACGACATTTATTTCAAACGAATCTACTCATGAAAACACAGATTCGAATACTTTAATAGGTGGTGGTGCTGTTAGAACTGACACCGGTAAACTTACTATGAGTGCTGTAGTGATGGACGGCAATAAATCGTGTTATTACGGTGGTACGGTTCTCGCCTCAGGTGCAAACGTTATTATCAACGCGAATAGTGTTGTTAAGAATTCTGTAGGTACTACAGGCTCAGCTCTGTATTTACGCAGCAGCAGTGAAGTAAGCATTGAAAATACTGAGATTTCAAATAATGAATCTACTAACGGTGCTGTTTATATTAATAGTGGTACACTTAATATGACTAATGTTACAGCAACAAACAATAACGCTTTAAACGGTAGTGTATTGTTTATAAGCGGTAGCACAAAAGCTAAGATTGAAGAATGTAATTGGAGTGGAAATACAGCACAATACGGCGGTGCAATTCACCTTAATAATGCTTTTGTAGAAATTATTGGCGGCGAAATGAAGGGAAACACTGCTAATATAGGTGGCGTAGCTTACAATAAAAACGGCACAATTCAAATTAACGGTGTAACCTTTACAGAAAACACAGCAACTAAGGACAGCGACGGTAAAAACGGTAACGGTGGTGCTGTTTCGCTTGCAGGCGGTACTTTAATTTCTTCCGACGAAAGTACTTTCATCGGCAACTCTGCCGAAAATCACGGTGGTGCGGTTTATGTTGCATATTCCACTAATGAAGACAGTTCAAAGAACCCCGGCGTTTTGGTAATGACAGGTGGTACATTTGAAAATAATGTTGCTTCGGTAGCAGGTGGTGCTGTCAGCGCAAGAACGGCTTGTGAAGTAACATTGACATCAACAATCCTTAAAGGCAACTCAGCTTTAAGTGCTGTAAGCAGCGAAGGTGGTGGAGCAATTTTTGCTAACGACAACTCCGTAACTCTCTCATCAGTAGTTTTAGACGGAAACTCTACAAGCTATTATGGCGGTGCTGTTACTGCATTGAATGCTACAGTAAATATGAACTCAAACACTCAAATTAAAAACAGTGTTGGTATCACAGGTAATGCAATTAACTTGCGTGGTACAGGTAATTGTACTTTAACCGATGTAAGCATTACAGATAATGTTGCCGATAATGGCAGTGGTGTTGTTTATATTACCGGTTCAGGTTCACTCAATATCACACGTCTTACAGCAACAGGTAATCAGAACAACAACGGTGGTGTAATTTACAGCAGTGGTTCAGCAACTATTTCTATAACAGATTCAACAGTAACCGGTAATACTGCACTTATCAGTGGTGGTGCAATTGATCATCGCTCAAGCGGAAAATTGACTGTTGATAACACAACTATATCAAACAATGCTTCCGGTCTTGTCGGTGGTGCAATCAGCGCAAGAGGAAAAGGAACAGTAGAAATCAAAAACTCTACACTTGAAAACAACGAGGCACAAGCTGTAAAGACAGATAGTTCTTTAATTTGCCGTGGTGGTGGCGCTGTTTATGTAAGCACTGATTCAAACGTTGTAATTACAAGCAGCAGCTTTAACGGCAACAACGCTGAGGGAACGCAGGATACCGGCACTATGACTGATGCGGGTGGTGCGATTTTGGTAGATGGAGGAAGCCTTACTGTAAGCGAAACCTCGTTTACGGGAAATACTGCAAACAACGGTGGTGCAATAGGTACATCTAAAGCTACCGATACAGCTATCTACGCTGAAAGCTGTACATTTACAAGCAACGCTTCCAATAAAAACGGTGGTGCAGTTTATATACAAAACGGCGTTATAAATGATGTTGATACTATTGTTCTTAAGGATTGCACATTCAAAGATAACGCTGCGACAGCTGCAAGTGGTGCATCCGTTTATATCAGAACCTCAAGCAGCGCAACGCTTATAAATGTTGACTGTTCAGGTGGTACATGGTCCTGGAAGGGCGAGATTTATGCAACAGGCGGCGCGCGCCTTACCTTGCAAGGTACTGTATCCGTTGAGGAAGCAAGCGATATTTACATTACAGGCAGTGGAACTTCTGCGATTGTAAACTATACAACCGATGCCGAGAAATCAGCTTGGGAAAGCTCTATTACAACCGCAAGCAGTGCTACGGTTACGTATAATCAAATATAACGAGGTGGTGAATATATGAAGAACTTAAAAAGAACAATTATATTTATTTTTACTTGCATTATAATTGTTTGCTCGAGTGTGGCATTCGCCTATGCAAGCGAATCCTTCCCGAGTGAAACGGATGCTTTTGTAAGTGATCATTATGTTGACCCTATCAATCAGGAAGAGCCGTTTTTCGAGGTTGTTTTGCCGAAGATAGCAGCGAGTATAGAAGAAAACAATAAGCATTCGGTTACTCCTTATTACGATGCGTTTCCTTTGGCAAACAACCCGGAAAACTTCCAAGGCTTAGGCTCTACAACATACGCCAACATCAACGGAAAAACTGTTACTGCAGAGGCTTTTTATCGTTTGCCCAATGAAGCACTCGATGACCCTAATACCGGTATGGGCTTGCTAATTTTTCAATGCATTCAGTATAAAATTGCACACCCAGAAGAGGATGTAAAAATTTCATTTGCTTCATACAGAACTTCTGTTACAGCTTCCGTCTGTGTTATTCCCGAAAGCAAATATTACGGTTATGCACGTTCTTTATTCGGTACCAGCTATGATGAGCAGGGCTTTGTGCGTATTTCATATATGCTTGTAGAGGCGGCAAGAATGGGTATTGAGGTAACAATGGTAACGCAGTTGCCTTCTTACGCTCGTTTGCAGTACGACCCAAGTACGGGAAAATTGAAAAACAGAGCGCACCTTGACCATTATAAATATTTCACACAGGCACTTACGAGCGATTGCTACGAAAAATATGCACCGGGCAAGAAGGTTTCCGATTATCTGAAATATGTTAAGGTCGGTTGGAATGTTGAGGATAAAACTTGTGATATGATGCACGTTAAGGCGGCGTCGGTTTCGCATTATCTTGCTACAGACGGTACGGAGCATACAAGTGCCATATATGTCGGAAGCAGTAATCTCGATGAGCTTTATTATAACGGAGCTAACGGAAACAACGGCTCTCAATCGGGTGCAATTATTTCTGACCACGATGAAATGTATCGCGTACTAAACAATTATATGAACTTGATGTATGAATATAGTGGCCAGGAGGATATGTATATATTCCGTAAGCTGGTAAACGAAATGAATAACGAGCAGATAGCTTTGATTAACAGCGGCAGAGGAGACGAAATTCCTGCAGATGAGCAGATTGTATATCTCGGAACGGAAAATGACCCTGTATTTGAGCTTTATTTCACACCGTTCGGCGGTAGCACTGACACATGGGATACTGTGATGAATCCGTTGTGTAAGTATGTTGATAAGCTTCTTTATTCTACCGATTATATCGAGTTTATATGGAACTGTTCGGGCTATGGTGAATGTAATTTAGCTACTACGATGTCCGACATCCTTGAAAAATCTTTCTGTGAAAATACAAATGTTAATAATAAGATTGCAACCAAAACAAACAGCCGTTTTGACTTAAGTGCCATTAAAAGCTTAAATCTCGGTACGCAGATAGGCTACAGAAGCATCACAAGTCGTAGCGGAATACACGCAAAGGATATACTTGTAAGCTATGCAGAAAACGGCGTGCGCCACAATGTATCCTTGCTATCCTCGTGCAATTTCTATATGATTGCTTATAATTATCGTGCAAACTCGTTCCTTGTAATAAACGAGACTGAAGAAAGCGGAGGAGATTTTTACAACGCCTTTGCAGATAAGTATGCCTATGGTATGATAGACAGAACTCTTATGGTCTCTCCTGCAAATCTTAAACTTGAGGTAGGTCAAACCTACGATTTGGATTTGTACTATACAGCAGATGAAGAACTCACTTGGACTTCAAGCAAGCCGAAGGTTGCAACGGTTGAAAACGGTAAAATAACTGCCTTGAAGACAGGTAGTACAACAATAACCGTTACAGACGGAACTAATACGGACACGGTTAAACTAACAGTTGTTAAGTGTATTGATTGCGTTGATGCTGAGGGACTTACCTGTAGTATTGACGAACAGTATGTGCTCAATGAAAAGCTGGAATCAATGCCGCTTACCTTCGAGGCTGTCTTCTCGGTAGAAAAAGATTCGTTGACGGGAACAACTACCATTCTCGGTAATGACGGTTTATTTGATCCGGCATTGGTATTCTCTCTTAATAAAAACGGTCAGCCGAGAATTGCTTTGCGTAGTGTGGCAGATTATTCAAAACAGAATGTATATACTTTTAATAAAGTTAATGTTGCCACAGGTGAAAAGGTACATCTTGCTATCGTTATGGACTTTTCAAGCAAGAAAATGTATTGTTATGTTAACGGTGAATTGGCACAGACCCTTACGAATATAGCTTCTATTTCGCCTTATGAACAAAAGCATAATTTTGTTATCGGCGGCGACCATCGCAACGGCAACGCTACTTATTTTAAAGGCGTTATCGATTCTGTTGCTGTTTGGTCGGATATTCGTACAGCAAGTGAGATTGCTGTAGACTATTCAAAGGGTATTGACAATTCAGACGAAAATTTACTTGCAGCATACGATTTAACACTTTGCAACGATTGTATGACAAAGGATTTGTCGAGCAATGGAAACGATTTGCAGTATTTACCTCTCTGGCAAGACGCAGAGGATGTTGAACCGGTTACAGATTACGAATATTCATTTGCTGTTATAGGCGACACTCAAACAATGTGTGAAAAAGATCCTGAAGCAATGGAATCAATTTACAATTGGATTGTTGAAAACAAGGATTCACAAAAGATAGAGTATGTTATCGGTTTGGGCGATATTACTGATGACAGCACCGATGGTGAGTGGGAAAATGCCAAAACATTTATAAGCAAGCTCAACAATGTTGTTCCGTATGTTCTTACCCGTGGTAATCACGATGATTGGGACGACTTTAACCGTAATCTTCACGACGGTTTTTATGAAACTACTGTGGATGGTATGATGGTGTCCGGTGATATTTCACTTACTGATCCCGATCAACCCGGTTTGATAGAAACCACTTTGGAGGACGGCTCAACAGCTCTTATTACGCGTGAGGGTGATACTCCGGAGGGTGGAACCGTAAAGGGTGATTTAACTAATTCATACCGTTACTTTAACATTCAAGGAACAGATTATCTTATTATGACATTGGACTTCGCACCAAGTGGAGCTGTTCTTGAATGGGCGGGCAGTGTTATTGAAGCGCACCCAAATCATAAAGTCATAATCGTTACTCACGCTTATATGTATCGTGACGGAACTACATTAGATGCCGGAGATTGCTATCCTCCTACTTACTATACGGGTTACACGGACGCTCAAAACGGCGATGATATGTGGAATAAAACATTTTCAAAATATGAAAATGTACTGATGGTTTTGTCGGGTCATGACCCTTGGCAGCACATCGTTTACCGTCAGGACGAGGGTGTGAACGGCAACACCGTTACTCAAATGCTTATTGACCCACAGTACGTTGATTTAAATATCGGTTCAACTGCAATGGTTGCAATGTTCTATTTCTCAAACGATGGCGAGACACTCACGGTTCGTTATTATTCTGTTGAAAAAGATTGCTACGGCTCTGCACTCAGTCAGTTTACCATACATTTAAATCATAACTATGAAAATGAAATAACCAAAGCAACCGCCTCAAAGGACGGAAAGGTAGTTTCAAAGTGTGATTGCGGAGAAATCAAGTCAACCGAGACGGTTTCAAAGATAAATACAGTTACTCTTTCCACAACATCTTATACCTACAACGGCAAAGTAAAAACTCCTACTGTAACCGTTAAGGACAGCAGTGGAAAAACGCTCAAAAAAGGTACAGATTATACTGTTACTTACGAAAGCGGCAGAAAGCTTCCCGGTAAATATACCGTAACTGTTAAGTTTACAGGAAATTACACAGGTACAAAGAAGCTGTACTTCACAATCGCACCGAAGGCTGTAACAGGTCTTAAAGCTACACAAACAACCACAGCAATAACTCTTCAATGGAGCAAGGTAACGGGTGCCACAGGTTATGCGGTTTACAAATATAATTCAAGCACAAAGAAGTACGAAAAGGTAAAGAGTGTAACCGGTACAAGCCTTAAGATAACAAAGCTCAAAGCAGGCACAACATACAAGTTTAAAGTTAGAGCCTACAAAAAAGACGATGGTACAATCACCGGAAGCTTTTCTTCGGTATTCTCTACCGCAACCAAGCCTTCGACACCAACACTTAAGCTTACTTCAACAGCCAAGGGTAAGGTAAATGCTACTTGGACAAATGTAAGCGGTGAAAGCGGTTATCAGCTTTACTATTCAACAAGCAAGTCCGGCACATACAAGAAAGTAAGCAGTTATTCTGCAAATGTAAAAAAAGGCTCAAAGAGTTCTCTCACAAGCGGAAAGACTTATTACTTTAAGGTTCGTGCCTATAAAAAGGTAGACGGCAAAACAATATATGGTGCTTGGAGTAGTGTTAAAAGCATTAAGGTTAAATAAAGCTTAATAAAAAAACATCACTGGAGTAATTCAGTGATGTTTTTTGGTGTTGACACTTATATTTTGGTTTGTCTTATAATATCTTTTAAGCTTTCAGCACTTTTGCGAAGAGCTGTTATTTCGTCCTGCGTAATCGGCAACATAACTTTACTGTGTGCTCCTTCGTGTCCGACAACGGTTAGAAGACTTAAGCATACATCGTCAATGCCGTATTCCCCGTGAAGCATTGTTGAAACTGTAAGAGTTGTATCGATTCCGCTGAGCAGACATTTGCAAATGTGGCAAACGGAAATTGATACCGCATAAAAGGTTGCTCCCTTTTGTTCTATAACACTGGCACCGGATTTTCGTACATAGTCCTCAACCTCGTTAAGGTCAAGGTTTGGAACAATAATGCCGGGCTTTATGAATGATTTGCTGTATTCCTTTACGGGTACGTTTGAAATGTTTGCAAGAGACCAAGGAATAACAGAAGAATCACCGTGTTCACCAAGAACGTAAGCGTGAACATTTTGTTGGCTTAATGAGAAATGTTCGGCTAAGCGACTGCGAAGGCGGGCAGTGTCAAGAATTGTACCCGAGCCGATAATTCTTTCTTCGGGAATATCGGAACATTTGCAGAAAGTGTATGTGAGAATATCAACAGGATTGCTGACAATTACATACGTTGCCTCTGGTGCATAATGCGTAATTTGAGGAATTATGCTTTTCAGAATATCAACATTTGTTTGTGCTAAATCAAGTCTTGTTTGTCCCGGCTTTCTTGCAACACCGCAGGTTATAATGACAATGTTGGAATCCTTTGCATCAGCATAGCTTCCTGCATAGACTGAACAAGAATTGCAAAAGGGGGTGCCTTGACGTATATCAAGTGCTTCTCCCATTGCTTTGTTACCGTTAACGTCTATCATAACTATTTCGTTGGCTATTCCTGAAACG
>CAZNQI010000041.1:0-11071 GCA_964575375.1 uncultured Faecalibacterium sp. | reverse complement strand
AGTGATATAATAAAGGTGTAATTGATACGTCTTCGGTGAAAACGGGGGCGAGCAATAAATAAAAGGAGGAATTATAAATGATTTCCATTATTTTAGGTCACAAAGGTTCAGGCAAAACAAAACGTTTGATTTCTTGTGTAAACGAAGCTGTTCAAAATACAAAGGGCAACGTAGTTTGCATCGAAAAAGAAACCAAGTTAACATACGATGTCAGCTATCAGGCAAGACTTATTGCAACTGATGATTATGAAATTAAAGGTTATGCATCCTTCTTCGGTTTCCTTGCAGGTGTTTGTGCAGGCAACCATGACATCACAGATGTTCTTGTTGATGCAACTCTCAGAATCGGCGGAAGAAACTATGAAGAGCTTGCTTCTTTCCTTGAGAAGGTTTATGAGCTTTCTTCAACACACGAAAAGGATTTTGTTTTCACAGTGTCTGCTGATAAGGATGAGCTTCCTGCCGCAATCTTCAATTTCTGCAAGGTTATTGAATAATACTTAATTGTGATATTTTAGTAAATGAGGTTGTTTCTTTGAAGCGACCTCTTTGCTGTTGAAAGGGAAAGTAAAATGACTTACGAATATGAAATTGGTGCATTGAACGAGGGCTATAAGGTTGTATGCGGTGTTGATGAAGCGGGTAGGGGACCTCTTTGCGGGCCTGTTTGCGCCGCCGCCGTTGTACTGCCTGTCGGCTTTGAAATTGAGGGTATAAACGATTCAAAGAAGCTTAGCGAAAAGAAAAGAGAAGCTCTTTTTGAGGTTATAACGAAAAACGCTTTGGCATATTCTGTTATTATGGTGGATGCAAAAACTATTGACGAAATCAATATTTTGCAAGCGACCTTTAAAGCTATGAGGCAGGCTGTGCAGGCACTTCCTTTAAAGGCTGACATAGCACTCATTGACGGTAATGCAAAGCCCGGACTTTCTATTGAAGAAAGGACTATAGTTAAGGGTGATGCAAAGAGTATTTCTATTGCTGCAGCTTCAATTCTTGCAAAGGTTTCAAGAGACAGGTATATGCTCGAGATGGACGAAAAGTACCCTGAGTACCAATTTTCAAAGCACAAGGGCTACGGCACAAAGCTGCATTATGAGATGATAGCAAAATACGGTATTTGCCCCGAGCACAGAAGAACATTTCTTAAGAAAATTTTGGGTGAATGAAATGGATAAAAAGGATATAGGCGACCTCGGAGAAGCCTTTGCTGCAAGATATTTTCAAAAAAGAGGATATACAATCAACAAAATGAACTATCATTCAAGATACGGTGAAATCGATGTAATTGCAGAGAATGATGAGTGGGTTGTTTTCGTTGAGGTTAAAACAAGAAAGGGCAGTACAATGCTAAGTCCTTGTGATGCAGTGGGAAAAGCAAAGCAAAAGAAGATTATTTTGACTGCTATGGACTACCTTTCAAAAAGCGAAAGCGAAAAAGCAAGCAGGTTTGATGTCTTTGAGGTATGGCAAAACGAGGGTAAGATATTTAAATTCAACCATATAGAACACGCTTTTGATTCAGAGGACTTTTCTTCACAGTATGAAATATTTTGATTTGCATTGCGATACGGTTAGTAAAGTTTATGAGCTTAAAACAACATTCGATGATACGAGACTTCATATAAATTCAGCAAAAATTGCTTCATTTGAAAAATACTGTCAATGCTTTGCGCTTTGGCAAGACGACAGCAAAAAGGGTAATGAGGCCTTTTTGTATGCGAAAAAGCTTTTAGAGATATACAAAAAACAGATTGAAGTATTAAAAAGCGACACCTTTCAGCCAATCCTCACTCTCGAAAACGCTGTATCTTTGGGTGATAGCCTTGACAATATCCATTTTTGGAAAAACGAGGGAGTGAAAATGATTTCGCTTACCTGGAATGGAGAAAATGCTCTCGGCTTTGGTGCGATGTCGGAAAACAAAGCACTTAAGCCTTTTGGAAAAAGTGCAGTTCGTGAAATGGAAACAGCAGGCATCACTCTCGATGTGTCGCACCTTTCGGAAAAAGGGTTTGCAAGTGTTTGTGATATAGCCGAAAAGCCGTTTGTGGCATCGCACAGCAATTGCTGTGATATTTGCGCTGTGCCGAGAAATTTGAAAAGATGGCAGATACAAAGTATAATTGATATAAAAGGACTTATAGGAATTAACTTTTATTCTGCGTTTTTGGGAAACGGTAAATTCAGCGTTTTTCAAAAGATATACGAACACATATATTATTTGTTGTCGCTCGGAGCAGAGAATTGTATTGCTGTCGGCAGTGATTTCGACGGTGCGAGAATGGATGAAAGTATAGGTTCACTTTCTAAAGCTTTGCTGCTTTATGAGTTTTTGAGAGAAAAGGGTTTAAGTGAAGCTGTACTTTCAAAGATGTTTTATGATAATGCGAATGCGTTTTGGGAAGGTGAGAAGTGAGGCGAGCGTAGCGAGCCTTGTTGGCTGCCGAAGGGCAGCTTTTTGGGGCTGCCAACTAAGATGCAGAAGGCGTTTTCTTCGCCCCGAAGGCGTATGTTTATACTCCGAGAGGGCGAAAAAGCGTCTAAAAAAGCAAAAATTATTTTCATATGGCAAAGCAAAATTCCACATAAAAAATAAAACAGATGTATTTCAGTAAAAAAATTAAGCTAATACACATCTGCTTTTGTTTTGCTTTTTGGTCTGCGCTTAGTGGGCAGTCCCAAAGGCGCCGAACCGTGCGCGTGCGAGAATTCGCACGCGCCTTTTTGCTTTTGCGAAAAAGCAAAAAGCAGGCGATGGCTTGCCATCGCCTGACGGTTCGGCGCCTCTGCGCGAGCAGCACGGGTGCTTTGCACCCGTTTTTTCTGCGAAAAAACGTCGCGCGCTCGCGCCTATAGCTGCAACTACCTATAAACGCAAAAACAGCGACCGAAAACTGAGCTTCGGTCGCTAATTTTATTTGTTTATGAAATTACAGCAAGCTTTTATCGGGGAAGTATCCGGGAATAGGCTTAAGCTTGAAGGCGTTGAGTTTGTTAAGATAGTCAATACGTTTTTTTGTATCCTCATCATCACAAACGCCTGTTCTTATATATTTATCTAAAACTGCATAGGTAAAGCCTAATTTATCCTCGTCGGTTGAACCGCAAAGACCGTCGGACGGTATTTTGTCTACAAGCTTTTCGGGAAGTCCGATATATAAGCCCACCTTTTTCACCTCCTGCACCGTAAGACCTGCAAGGGGACTGAAATCACCTGCTGCATCGCCGTATCTCGTCGAGTAGCCAACATAGTCCTCGGAAAGGTTGCAGGTGTTGGCAACTCTTCCGTTCATAGATTGCGAATAAGCATAAAGTGTAGCCATTCTGATACGAGGGGGGAGATTTATAATTGTTTGATTACTTATTTCAACCGAGCTTTCGTTCATACTTTTTACCACAGCGTCAAAAGCACCCTTGATATTGCAAACATAATACTTAATTCCGAGATGCTTTACAAGCTCCATAGAATCTTCAATATCGCTTTGTTCGCCGTTCGGCATCAAAACACCGATAACTCTATCCTTGCCGAGAGCTTTTACGCAAAGACCTGCAACGATGCTCGAATCCTTGCCGCCCGAAATTCCTATAACAGCATTACATCCCTTGCCGTTTTCCTCAAACCAATTTTGAATCCACTCGATTAGCTCCTTCGTTATTTTTTGTGTATTCACAATATCTGCCTCCGTTCTTTTTATTGATGTTATTTTATCATATTAATCTTTTACTTTAAAGTGTTTGCAGTATTTTTTCTTATCTTTTTAGCTAATAAACAGCAAATTAAAGATAAGACCGAAAACAATATCACAATAAAGCATTTTTCAGTACCGCTTTTTGTTGAAAGATTGAGAAAGCTTAGCTTTGAAATTATTTCTGTTATTTTTATCGAATAGACAGAAAAGATATTTATTATCGGTGTTAGGAGCGTGTCGAAAACAGGTATGTTTCCGAAAATCAGAAACAGAACTGTCGTTATCATCAAAACAGGAACTATTGGTATTATGATGAGATTTGTTATGGGTGAGATAAGACATACGGTTTCAAAGTAAACAGCAGTAACTGCCGAGGTGAATACCATTGTACTGACACTGATTATTACACTTTGTAAAATTACTTTAAGCGTTCCTTTAAGCTTTGCTTCGGTGTCGAGATTATGCTTTTTTATCAGATACTCGTTAACGGGTAAAGCTACATATAAGATTGAAAAAGAGCAAAGAAATGAAAGCAGGAACGATACATCAAACACACAAAACGGATTTACAAGTAAAAGAATACATCCTGCGAAGCCTAAGCTGTTTAGTGCATCTGCCTTTCTTGAGAAAATATTGCCGAGTAAATAAACGAGCATCATTATGCCTGCTCTTTTAATCGAAGCACTGAAATTTGCAAGTGCCATCATTAAAAGCACGGAAAAGCAAATGATAATATACCTTAATACGGGATGAAATCTGCTCTTTTTCAAAACGAATTCCAAAAATATTGTAAGTATAGACAGATGAAGTCCCGACACGGCCATAATATGAGCAACACCCGAATTTTTGAAATCGGCATAAATGCTGTCGCTTAAATTATCCTTGATTCCTGTTATTAAAGAAATCAAAACACCTGCAACATCATTTGTAAATTCTCGGGACAGGGTCCAAGAAATATAGTTTTGCAGCTTTTCCGTATAGTATGTAAAGGGTCTAAAGCTCGGCTTTTCAATCGTCAGGTTTTGAAGTGAATATGCTCCTAAATAAATGCCTTGACTTTTGAAGTATCTTATCATACTGTTGTCGGTTCCTATTTGGTAGACTGTTGCACTGAAAGATAACTCATCACCTACGGAAAGCTCTTTGGCGTTTATTTCTTCATAGCTTTCATTGAAGGAAAATCTGATACTGCCGGAAACCTTTTTGCCGTTTATGGTTTTCAAGCTTGCTTCAACATAATGGCGAGAATACTCCTTGCTGAAAGAAGGGGAGTGCTTAACCGTTGCTGTTATTGATACTCTTTCTGCGCAGAATTCGAGAGCTTCTATGTAGGCACTTGTGTGAAGATAAAATGAAACACAAGCAATGATTACAAACACGAATACAAAGGGTAAGACAGGATTTATCTTAACTTTTCTTATTAAAACACAAGAGATGAAGCCAACGCTTGCAAACAGCAGCACCAAGGCACATAAAAATAAATCTTTAGAAAATATACCCAACAAAATCGATACTGCAAATACCGTAATACCTGCAGTTAAAAAGGGCCGTTTCATATATTAAGTGTCGCTTTGCGACGAAAAATCTATTGCTTGTTGGAGTCCGTGCATCATAAGGGTGCAGATAAGACCTGAAACCTCTTTTGCAGATCTTCTGCTTTCCTTGTTAAGCCAAGTCCAAACAAAGCTTGCCATACCCGCAGCAACAAACTGTATAATATATTGAGAAAGCTCGGAGGTGTTTTCTCTGTCGATAAATTTAGATGTAAGAGTATTATACGCTTCACCTATGCCGACATTACTCTTATCGCTGAGAACAACGAGAAAGGTCTCTCTGTTGTTTTCGATATATTGAAGTATACTTGACAGTGTTTCCTGAGTATTGTTGTTGTTTTCTTTACATTCTACAAAAACAGCAGTCATATCTTCGGTGAGGTCAGATATAATATCGTCATAAAGCTCATAAGGTGTGTTGTAATGCCTGTAGAATGTACTGCGATTGATATCTGCACCAAAGCAAATCTCCTTTATACTTATTTGATGAATTGATTTTGTTTTCATTAGTTCAATAAGACTGCTTTTTAACAGCATTTTTGTTATTTTTATTCTGCGACCTTCAACTTTTTCCGACATATTTATGCCTCCTTTTTTTATTACGCTATAATTATATATAAATCGTACCGGAAAAGCAACACAGTGTATCAAAAAAAACATAAAGAATTATTAAAAATCCGGCGTTGCGTAATCATTCTTGTGTTTAAAAAAGAATTTCGTTTCGCATACGGGCATATTTAGGCTATGTGCTATATAGTGAGAGATACAACAAAAAATAAAAGTGGCAAAAAACTAATTATAATTGATTGCTTTGTAAGGAATACGGCAAGCCGTGCAGTAGTTTCAAAAGAATAAATACGTTGCTTTTTATCGAAATAGTACTGTTCAAAAAAGCTTTCTTGTGATACAATGTTATTACTTTAGTATAAAAAGAAGGAGAAAAAATATGAGTGATTCAAATTTTACTAAACGCAGAAGACTTGGCTATTGTATCGGAATTACAACAGAGTCGATTTTGTACAATATGTTTTATACATATTATCTTTTCTTTTTAACGGATGTGGCACATCTTGACCCGGGACTTGCAGGTACGGTAAACCTTATTTCCGTGGCGTGGGATGCCATTACAGACCCTATTGTAGGAAAATATGCAGATAAAAAGGGCGTGGATAAAAGAAAGCTTATGTTTAAAGCGGCTCTGCCCGTAGGTATAACCTTTATAGGAGCGTTTTTACCGATAGGTGATGTAAGCAATATTGTTAAGTTTATTTTCTACGTTGCTATGACAATGCTGTTTTGGCTTTTCTATACTATTTATACCATACCTTACTATGCCGTTGTTGCTGAAATAACTCAAGATTACGACGAAAGAACAGCCATAAGAGGACAAAGCTCGCTGTTTAATACGGTTTGTATTTTTGTGGGTAACGCCGTACCGTCTGTTTTGCCGGGACTTTTTGTTGGTATCGGCTTAACCTTGTCGCTCGGCTGGACGATTACGGCGGCTGTACTCGGCGTTATTGCAATTATAACGGGTATTGTTGCGGCATACAGTCTCAGAAAGGTTACTCTGACAAAGGCTGAGGAAGAATCAACCGAAAAAACAAGCTTCAGGGAATATTTTGAAATTTTGAAGATTAAGCCGTTCAGATGGTTTGTTATGTTCGTATTCTTTTTCCTTGTGGCATCGTCTATGATACAAACCAATTTCGCATATCTTGTACAGGGCAGACTTGGTATGAGCGATGACGATATGGTTATCGTTATTGTAACCTTGGTTGTTGCTATGGCTGTAATTATCCCTATAGTAACAAAGCTTGCCGAAAAGACCGACAGACGCTTTGCCGGTATAGTTTTTATTTCTGTTATGCTTGCGGCACTGCTGATTATAAAGATAATAGGTATTGACAACACAGCTATGCTTATAGCATCCGTTTTTGCAGTGGCTATAGGTCTTGGTTGCTTCTGGACAGTATTTTATTCTATGGCATACGATTTGGTTGAGGTTGATGAATTTGTCAACTCAAAGAGAAGAGAAAGTATGATAACTGCTTTCCCGCAATTTTTCCAAAAATTCGGTGCCGCAATAGGTATGTACCTTGTAGGTCAGGTTCTGCAATTCAGCGGATACGACGGTACGGCAAGTGTTCAAACCGAACAGGCGAAAACAGCAATAGAGAATATCGCTACTGTTATTCCTTCTTTCTTCCTTGTATTTGCAATTATCGGCTTGATATTTTATCCTGTTACCAAAAGGAGCTTTAAGCTTTTGCAGGAAAAGCTTTCGCAGAAGAAGGCGGGAAAAAATGTCGATATTAAGGGAATTGAAAAATTAGTTTAAGGTGAAAATATGCTTAAGGTTAAAAATTGTACCAAAAAGTACGGTAAGGTTACGGCAAATAAGGATATCAGCTTTTGTGTGGGCGACGGCGAAATTGCAGTTTTGCTCGGCCCTAACGGTGCGGGAAAGTCCACTCTTATTAAGTGCATAGCAGGGCTTCTTCGCTTTAACGGTGAAATAAGTGTTGACGGACACGGAAACAAAAGTATTGAAGCGAAAAGGCTTCTCGGCTATATTCCCGAAATGCCTGCCGTGTACGATATGCTTACCGTAGGAGAGCATTTGCAGTTTATGCTCAGAAGCTACAAAATGGAGGATGACGGTACAGCAGAAAAACTGCTTCAAAGATTTGAGCTGCTGGACAAGAAAAACAAGCTCGGCAAAGAGCTTTCAAAGGGTATGCAGCAAAAGCTTTCTATTTGCTGTGCGCTTGTGCATAAGCCAAAGGTTATAATTTTTGATGAACCTATGGTAGGTCTTGACCCTCACGCCATAAAGGAACTCAAGGAAATTTTCTTTGAGCTTAAAGGGGAGGGTGCAAGTGTGCTTATCAGTACACATATGATAGACAGTGTTGAAAATCTTTGGGACAGTGCTTATATAATGCGCTCGGGTGAATTGGTGGCAAGAAAAACTGCCGATGATGCTTTAGAAAGCCTTGAGGAGCTGTTCTTTAATGTAACCGAAAGAAGTGTGGAAAATTGAATTCGCTTTTATATCTTTTATTGCTAAAGGCTAAAAACAATATTTTGTCTGTTTTAAAAAGACCTATGCACCTTATCCTCTGTGCTGTCTTTTTGCTCGGTGTAGCCTTTACGATTTTCAGTTCAAAAACAGCGTATGAGGGCGTATACAGAGATATAAATGAGCTTTACTCAATTGTGCTTTTCTTCTACAGTGTCGTATTTATAATGTTTTCCAAAAACGGATTTCATTCGGGTGCGTCGGTGTTTTCAATGGCAGATGTGAATTTAGTGTTTACCTCTCCCGTTAAAAGCTCTACTGTTTTGAGCTTCGGACTTTTTCAGCAGCTCGGCAAATCTGTTACGCTTGGCTTTTTCATTCTTTATCAATCAACTCTTGTGTGCAGTACATACGGTACGTCATTTATTTCGTTGGTGTATATTCTTTTAGGCTATGCGCTGACGGTTCTTCTTTCACAAATGACAGCAATGCTGATTTATTCTTTTACCTGCTCAAACGAAAAAAAGAAAAGGGCAATAAAGGGAGTTTATTATTTTGTAATTGCTTTTTTTGCCGGCTTGCTTTTGTATTTAACAAAGAGTAGGGGAGAGATAAGTCTTGTATCCCTCGGTGAGACGCTTCGAGAAAGGGTGTTTTTACTTTTTCCGGTAAGTGGTGTAACAAGTCTTTTTTGCGAGGGCGCAATATCGCAAAGCGCAGGTAAGGCTTTAGCGGGTCTTGTTCTTACGGCTTTGCTTATTTGTTTGTTTTATGCTGCCGTTTCGCTTATGAATACGGACTACTATGAGGATGTGCTTAAGGCTACGGAGATTTCTTTTTCTGCCATAACATCAAGAAAAGAGGGTAAGGCGCAGGAAAATGCACCTATGAACGTTAAGGTTGGAAAGACGGGCTTTAGCAGGGGCTTTGGTGCAAGTGCCATAAGCGAAAAGCACAAAATTGAAAACAGACGAAGCAAAGTGTTTGCTCTCAATATAACGTCGATTGTTTTTGTGCTGATGTCGGCGGTGTATTGCTTTATATTTTCCGATTCGCCTGTCGGAATTTTTGCACTTAATGTTTATATGCTCACAATTACCGTCGGCACATCAAGATGGGCTAAGGAGTTTTCGTATCCGTACGCTTATCTCATACCCGAAAAGCCGTATAAGAAGCTTCTTAATCTGCTTAAATGCGAGATACCTAATATTACGCTTGAAAGCATACTTTGCTTTCTGCCGGTGCATTTTATATTGAGACAAGGCATTGCACTGACAGTGTCAATGATTTTGGCAAGAATCAGCTTTGGCTTTTTGTTTATTGCCGTTAATATGGTGTTGCAACGCATTTTCGGCAGTGCAGACAAGCAGTTTTTAGTCGGCTTTGCGTATTTTGCTTTGATAATGCTTTTCTCTTTGCCGGGTGTTACTTCCGGTGTGTTTTTGGGTATGCTTCTGCCGTTTAATACGCATTTTGCTTATTTTGCGGTTGCGATGATAAATTCGTTAGTGTCGATGATAACATTGTATTGTACAAGGAATGTGCTGATATATTCGGAAATCAACGGAAAGTGAAGCAGGGAAGAAGCGGAGTAGTAAAGGGATAAGGAAGTTAGGAGTTGAAATATTCATCAAGCTAACGGAATTATAAAATCGCCCCTGTAATGGGAGATGTCTGTCTAAAGGCAGACACAGGGGGCATATCGCACGTGAAAAACAGCGATATTCGTCTTATGTGCTTCGCACGATATTGCTTTGCTGCGATACTGCTTTGCGAGTTTTATATAATAACCGTACCCCTACAACACCTAACTCATCACTTCTAAAAAAAAGGACAGATTCGCCGTAGCGTGTCTGTCCTTTTTTTTAAAAACACTTGCAAAATTAAATGCACTGTGTTATAATTTAAAGCGTTACACTTTAAAGTGATAAAGCAAAGGCAGATAGATGCAATAAAAATGCAGAAAAAACTTAAAAAAATGCGATATTTAATTGACCTTAATAGCACAAGAGTGTATAATTATACCTAATATGCTGTTTTATTCGGCAACAAATAAAGGTAAGATGGTGATTATATGATATCTAATGAAATGTACGAGCTTGGTGCAAAAAGCTCTGTTATTAGAGAAATTTTTGAATACGGCAAAAAAAGAGCCGCAGAAATCGGAAGAGAAAACGTATACGATTATAGTCTCGGTAACCCGAGTGTACCTGCTCCCGAAATTTTAAACGAAACTATTAGAGAACTCACCTTGACAATGAGTCCTTGTGAGCTTCACGGCTATACCTCTGCTGTGGGGGATAATGAAACAAGAAAGGCTATAGCAGATAACCTTAACCAACGCTTCGGCACAAGCTTCAAAATGAATAACCGTAATTCCTCATCCAGGAGAGCTGCAGCGTACTCTTTGATCAGGATGAAATAATATACAGAAAAATTCACACCGAACAACGCCATGAAGATCGTTGTGACCCACTGCAGGTAAGGCGAGTAGCTCATAAAACTGTCGTTCATGATACCGAAGCCGCCGGTACCGGCAGTTCCGAAGGTGTGACAGAGAGCTTCAAAGAAGGACATCCCGCCCAGAAGATAAAAGAGGAAACAAATCACAGACAGGACGAAATACATTCCATACAGGATCATGGCAGTGTTTTTCATCCGGGGTACCAGCTTACTGACGCTGGGACCGGGGCTTTCCGCTCTCATCAGATGGAGTGAATAGCTGGATTCTTTTTCTGTGGGAACTACGGCCATCATCAAAACCAGGACCCCCATACCGCCCAACCAGTGGGTAAAGC
>CAZNQI010000040.1:8455-11093 GCA_964575375.1 uncultured Faecalibacterium sp. | reverse complement strand
TAATATTGATGCAATGGCACAACAAGCACAAGTTGAACAACAGAAAAAGCAACAAGAAATAGTTGATCAAGCTAATAAAAACGCAGAAGAAGCTAAAAAACGCAGAGAAGAAAAGAAAGCTCAGAAAAAAGTTGAAAATAATGCTAATGCCGGAGCTTCAATTCCGCAAGGTATTACTCAAAAACAAATGAAACTGATGTCCTTAGCTCTTTTGCTAAAAGTTTTATCTCAAGATAAAGTAATGACTATTTTGAATAAATTTGATTCAAATGATTCGTTAACAATTTCTCAATATATGAATATGGCGGATTTAGAATCCCATCTTGATAGTGATTTGGTTGCAGATTGTTTAAAAGATATGAGAAAATATCTTCCTATAAAGAAGAAACTTAGTAAGGAAAATGTTTTGTCGGACATAATGGCTGTTTATGCAACACACTCCAGAGAGCAAATGGAAAGAGTTTTGAAAAACGAAAGACCTCTGGTAAAACGCTTTGTTTCACAAGCAATTGACGGAGAATATGGAGAATTACCGTTAAGAGTTGCAGGAATAGTTGCAGAATATATTGAATACTTAATAGTGAGTATATCCCCGTCAATGACATAAACGCCGTTTTCAGCTTTTCCCTCGAAAGGAATGTTAAAGCTTTCCAAATTAACATAAGTAAAAGCCACGGTTCCGTTACTAAAGAACTCAAAGCCACTCATATTTGCACTGTCAATCCATTTACCTAAAATAAGTTCTTCAAGCTGTGAAGCCACGGTTGTAGCTTGCGTAGTAGATACCGGTGCAGATACAGTGGTGTTTTCGGATATACCTGCTGATGTAGCCGATGTGGTGCTTATCAAAGTTGTGGTCTCCTCTTGCGTGTTCATAACAGAACCGATGCCCGCAATAACGCAACAAAGAGCAACTGTACTCACAAGGACTATAGCTATAATTTTTGTGCTTTTTTGCATAGTTTAACCTCCGTTAAGTAATATCTGATTAAATAGTATTAAAAAGCATAACATCTATTTAATCAGATATTACTTAAAATACCAATAAAACCAAAGGGTACCCCTATTTGAGATACCCTTTCACCTTCATTTATGAAGCAACGGTTGCAGCGCTGGTACTCGCTACAGTTGTTTCCTCTGAATACGCAATAAAAACTGTTACAGAGCTGTCTTCAACATTTGTAAGTGTGAGTGAGCTACCGTCTACTGTGAACATATACTCATCTGTCATGGTTGTTGTGAAAAGAGTATAATTGATTGTAACATAATAGTTATCATCATCTCTCTTTTCAGTTGTGTAAACACCGTTCACGCTTGTGTTGATATTACCGAGAATAGGAAGAGTAAAATCAGCATATGTAATTACGCAAGTTCCATCTTCATTAAACTGATAACCCATTGAACCTGTTGAATCTCTCCATGAACCGATAAGTTTTTGCTCCGGTGTAATCTTAAGATCACAAGCGGCAAAGCTCATAAGAACAACAATCACAGCGAGAATTAAAGCAGCAGCTTTTTTGATATTCTTCATTAAATACACCTCCTATATATAATCTTGTTTGTATTATATCATACTTTTTCAAATTTGTACAGTTGTATTTATCAAAGATTTTCAAATAATTAACTTTCAAAATAATTATATGCAATATCTTGAAACAAACTCTCCGTTATGCTAAAATAAAAATACATTTTTTAAAGTAGGTGTAGCTATTGCTGGAAAAACTTAATGCTCGACCTTTATGGGAATATCTTAAAACAACCTATAAACCCATTATACTATATGGTATGGGAAACGGTGCAGATATGATAATTAACGTTCTTGAAAGCATGAATTTAGAATTTAGGGACATCTTTGCCAGCGATGAATTTGTAAGAGGTCATTTTTTTCACGGCAAAAAGGTTCTTAAGCTTTCGGAAATCGAAGAAAAATACGAGGATTTCATTATCCTTATGACTTTCGCAGTTCACGATAAACAAACTTTAGATAAAGTTAAAGATTTATCCGCAAAATATGAATTGTATTCTCCTACCGTTCCAATCGTTGACGAAGAAATCTTTACAATACAATTCATAAAAGAACACGAAGATGAATTCGATTTTGCTTATGAATTGTTAGCAGACGAAAAATCAAAGAATGATTTTATTAATATTCTGAATTTCAAAATAAGCGGCGATGTCAGTTATCTTTTTAAATGTCATTACGAAAAAGAATGCTTGTACAAAGATATACTGATTTTGGATGAAAACGAAACAATAGTTGATTTGGGAGCATACGACGCGGACACCATTCGAGAATTTTTATCTGTTACAAACGGCAAATACAAAAAGATTATTGCTTTTGAGCCGGACGGTAAAAATTTCAGCAAATTAAAAAGAAAAACCGAGGCTATGCAAAATATTGAAACATATAATTTAGGGGCATGGGATAAAAAAGAAGCTTTATTTTTCTCGAAAGAAGGTTCCAGAAATTCTAAGCAAAAAGCGACAGGCGTGCTTGTCGAATTTGACAGTGTAGATAATATTACCAATGACCCTGTAACATTTATCAAAATGGATATAGAAGGAGCTGAACTTCGTGCTCTTGAGGGAGCAAAACGAACAATTAAAACGTATCATCCGAAACTATATGTTTGTGCAT
>CAZNQI010000040.1:0-8445 GCA_964575375.1 uncultured Faecalibacterium sp. | reverse complement strand
AAATAAAAGAATTGTATTCGGGGTATAAAATCTATTTTAGAGCGCACCCATATATTCCGGCGTGGGAAACTAATTTCTATGCAATAGCTGAAAAATAAAGGAGAATTATTATGACACAGCTTTTCAAAAAAAAAATCAGGAATACTACTACCGAAAGCATTACACTAAGCTTTAAATTAAACGAGAAAATCAAATTACCAACACACATCACAGCATATTACGATGATAATTCTTCACAGCGTTTACCCGTTAAGTGGAACGAGCTTGAACTTGCACAAATATCCAAAGCCAAGGGTGAATATCAGGTTTCGGGTGAAGTGTTATCTTGTGAATACAGCAACCCCTTTATCGAAGAAAGAGCAGACCCATATATTTTCAAAGGTCCTGATAACTATTATTATTTTACTGCCTCCTACCCCGCTTTCGGTAGCGTAGATAACGGCTATGACAGAATAGTTTTAAAAAGAAGTAAAACCGTAGACGGTCTATCAAGCGAAACGGAAACCACTATATGGAAAGCACACCCGGAAGGAAATATGGCCAAACATATTTGGGCACCCGAAATCCATTACATTAAAGACAAATGGTATGTTTTCTTTGCTGCCGGTGATAAAGAACAAATTTGGAACATCCGTCCCTATGTTTTAATGTGCGACGGAAATGACCCTATCAACGACAGTTGGACTGAATGTGGCATTATGAAGGGACAAAAAGACGATACACTTTCATTCACCAATTTTTCTCTTGATATGACATATTTTGAAAATAACGGTACACATTACTTAATTTGGGCACAAATATATGGCGATTCATCGCTTTTTATGGCAACAATAGATCCTGAAAAGCCTTGGCAATTAACAAGTAAACCCGTTTTATTAACAAAGCCCGAATATGAATGGGAAAAAGTAAAGCACCGAGTAAACGAAGGAGCAAGTGTTCTTAAAATTAAAGATAAAGTTTATGTTTTCTTTTCCGCTTCCGGTACAGGTGCCGAATACTGTATGGGAGTGATTTACGCTGATAAAAGCAGCAATCTTTTGGATTCATCTTCGTGGACTAAAGTACCCTATCCTGTTTTAACAACAGAGGATTTAGAAGGCGAAGCAGGTCCCGGACACAATAGTTTTGTAATAAACGAAACAGGTAAGATACTTTTAGTTTATCACGCAAGACCCGATGAACATTTAAAGGGTAAATGCTCCACTTACTGTGAGGAGTCGCTTTACGATCCCTGCAGACACGCAAGAATTAAATATGTGCATATAACAAATGAAGACATTCCTCTTGTTAATATGAGAGATGACGATATTATTTTACCGAAAAATAAAACCATATACGCAAAAATCAAAATTGTTTAATTCGACAACGATAAACAAAAATCGATTGAATTGAAGTTATATATATGATACAATACGTTAAACGATAACATAATTTGGCAGGTGAAAAAGCATGAAGCAAAAATTATTTAATAAAAAAAATTACACAAAATGTTGCGCCAACTGTTTTTACGGTAGGATGCCAAAGGATAAGCTTTCTGTCTTGTGCGAAAAAAAGGGAATTATGCGACTTGATGATACTTGCAAAGGTTATAAATACGACCCTTTAAAAAGAATACCAAACAGACTTATCCTTTCCGGTAATTATACAGAGGATGATTTTAAACTTTAATAAATACGTAAAATAGAGGTTCATTGCTTAAAGTGAACCTCTATTTTAATATTATTAATTTAAATTATTTCATTTAATTTTTACGCTTTTAACATCACTAAACCCACCATAAATAGTGGTACCAGCAACCTTTTTATATGCACGCACTTTAAAATAATATGTTTTTCCGCTTTCTAAAGAAGTTAACTTTTTTAGTGTTGTGTTTGCAGCATAAGTTTCTAATTTTTTATATGTTCCGTTTTTAGTTTTGCAATAATAAACTTGATATCCGCTTTCACCGCTAACGTTTGTCCACGATAAGATTGCTGAACCCTTAGACAGAGATTTTACAGATAATTTCGGTACAGATGGTTTGGTTGCAGTTTGAATTTTATTTGTAAAACTTCCCCAAACGAATTCACCATTACTTAATTTTATATATGGCTTAATTTTAAAATAATAAACAGTTCCGCTATTAAGCTTTGATATCTTATAGGTCGTTGCTCCTTTAACCCAAGCAATAGCTTCATATTTTTTAGTATTAGAATTGTACTTATAAACTCTGTATCCCGTCGCACCCGAAGATGCACTCCACGAAAGCTTAACAGTTGATACCGATTGTGTCGCTGATGTCTTTGCAGGAGTCTCAGGCTGTGTTGCTGTTGTGATGTTTGTTTTGCCGGTTGACCATATTGTTTTACCGTTTTCCTTGATATATGCTATAACATAAAAATAGTATTTTGTTCCGGCTTTTAAGTTTGTAACGTTATATGTAACTGCTGTTGTTGACGCTATTTTCTTCCATGCACCGTCAACCTTTTGATAAACACGATAACCCGTTGCATCCTTCACCTTTGACCACGAAAGTTTAATGGAATTTGTTGTCTGGGTTGCCGTTAATTTATTTGTAGTTCCGAGAGTAAGCTTATTATCAGCTATAAAAGTGTTGCTTGACTTTGCAGAGCATCTGGTGCAATCGTAATAGTATTCTCCGCCATAAGTATATGTTGGAGCGTAAACCAAATGTGCATCATCAATAACCTTTTGAGTAAAATTATGTCCTAAAGCATTTGTCTTCGTTGTAATAGTTGCTTTACACCTACTGCAACACCCCATTTTTGTTCCTTTGCTTGTGCAGGTAGCAGATGTCTCCGTAATAGTTTCCTCGTCAACAATATGACCTAATGCTGAAATTGTTTTCTGCTGCAACAAAACTTCACCGCAAGCGGCACAGTGACTACCTTTGGTAAGTCCGCTCTTAGTGCAAGTAGCACTCGTTGCCTCATCGGTTACAGCGCTATGTCCTGTAGCCTTTAAAACTTGCGAGGCACATATTTCATAACCACAATTCTCATTTGAACACACTCTGCTTTCGCTCAACCCATCGGTTGTACAGCTTGCAGCCGTTGCCGGCACTAAAACCTTTTCATTGTGAGCTTCAATGCCGATATACTCACCACAATTTTTACATACCATAATATGACCCAATGAGCAAAAAACCTTTGCAACGCTTTCATCGTGGTTACAATTAAAAACAAGAGCAATATCGCCCTTAACAGTTACGTTCTTGTATATGTAGCCATTACCAAACACCATATTTGAACTAATGTTTCCGAAAGAAAATGTCGAAAAATCACTCGCAGCAAGATTTTCAAAATAAGCTATCGGCTTTGAATTATTTGCAATATCATTTAATGAAACTGTATTGACTGTATATTCGTTTATGATATTCATAGTTTTAAAATTAATCGTTTCAATAACAGACGAATCAATTTCAACAGTTGGCGATGTTCGTGAAAAACTACCGTTATATAAAACGGCATTTCCAAGAATACTCAAATCACTCATATTTAAGCCTGAATTTACCGCCGAAATAATAACCGGATTATAGGCGTAACTCGTAACTTTAGTCCCATTAAGAATTAAGCTGTCGAGAAACTCGCAACAAAAAATATATGAGTACTCTCCTCCGACCTCAATATAAGCAGAAGACGTGTTCATATTTACAGCAACATCACCATAGAACGAACACTTTGCAGATTTATTTTCAAACAAAAACATATATGAAATCTCATTTGAAGATGTATTAAAATTAATTTCACTTTCTTCGCTTTCCGAATTAATTACAGAGAAGTTCACAGCAGATGATAAACGAAAAAGAACACTTGAAAGCTTAGAAGCTACAGACAGGTTGTATCCGTTTAAATCGATTGTCAAATCATTAGGATATTGCACATCGAAAACCACCGAAGCAGAACTATCTTCACTAATATCATTTTGAAGCACCAAAGTTAATCTGCCGTTATCATTTTGATTTTCTAAAGCGTTTTTCAATTCTGTAAAATTGCTGATTTCAATTTCTTTAATTATGTTGTTTTCAGCATCAACAGAAAAAATAAATAAAAGTGTTAAAGACAAGACAGCTATTAATATTTTTAAACATCTTTTCATTTTATAACCCCTTAATTTAATAACTTACGTATTAATAACCTATTGCGTTTCCGATAAGCATTAAAGCTATAGCCGCAACAAACTGCATAACAAAAAGTTTCCATGAAGTACGAATATATTTTATATATGAAATATTAATCATTCCCAACGCTATCATTAAAAGACCGTTTGTCGGAAAAAGTACATTGCAAAATCCGTCACTTAAACAGAAAGCAACGATAAGCGTCTGCTTGCCTATACCTACCATATCAACTAATGGCAAAAGTATTGGCATTAACAAAAATGCTTTGGCTGTTCCGCTGCCAATAAAAAACTCAAATACACAAATAACAAAAAAGATGATAATTATTGAAATTGCAGGATTTGTATCCTTAATGAGATTGTATACCCAATAAAGCAAAGTATCAATAATCTTACCTGATTTCAAAATATATGTAACGCTGATTATGAAAATAATAATTGGTGCGCAAGGTAAAATTGTTTTTATTCCCTGTTTAAAAGTGTTTCTGAGCTCTCTGCCTTTAATACCCGAAATACTGCCCGCTTTTAATCCTCCTGCTGTAAACAATATTGTCATCGAAACGAGCGGCAAATAACCTATAATATCAGAAAGAGTGGCATCATCAATAAGAATATTTGAAACAAGACATATAATTGTTATAACAAGTACAGCGAGCAAGGCTCCCGCAAACACTTTTGCTGCTTTGGGAAGATTTTCATTTTCAAGAGCCCTTTTAGTGTCTTCTTCGTTTAAAATTCTTTCTTTCAGCTTAAGATCACTTTCATAACAAAGGGATTTTTTGGGATCCTTTTCAATTTTCTTTGCGTAAGACACAAAAAAGCAAACAGTCAGTACATAAACAACAGCAAAAACAAGAACTCTAAACATAACGCCGGAAAAAGCAGGTATATCAGCCATAGATTGAACAACGCCTACATTAAACGGATTGAATGTTGCCGCAGAATAACCAAATGCTACTGAAATAAGGCTAAAGCCCAAGCCTACAAAAGAGTCCCAGCCTAAAGATAAAGATATAGCAACAGCCAAAGGAACAAGCGTAACCGACTCCTCTAATATTCCGGCAAACGAACTAATAGCCATACAAGCGAGAATCATAACAGAAAGAAGATAATATTTTTTCTTTGAAAACCTTGCAACAATCACACTCATTATGTATTTAAGCACACCGCTTTGGTCAAGGACCAAAAAAGTTCCGCCGATAAGTATGATAACCAAAATAATTATCACGCCCGTCATAGCATCTCCCGTTGCATTTATGAATGTTTCAACCGGCGCAATAAATACTCTCCAGAAATTGTAATTTACATCTTCTCTTGGTATTTCGTGGTAAGTACCGTTGATTATCGAGCCGCTTTCATCAACATCATATACACCTGTAGGTACAACCTGTGTTAAAACACCGGCAAAAATCATAATACCTACAAGCAAAAGCGAAATACCTATTATTGTCTTTTTTTCAATTTTTATACCGGCATTAATTTTATTTTCCATTTTATCACACTTTCGTTAATTTTATACATTTATTTGCATCGCTTCACGATTTACATAAAAGGTTATATTTTCAAAGCCGCAATCTTTTACAATTTGTATTCCGTGTTCTATTCCCTTTCCAACATCGTAAGCTGTATGCGAATCCGAACCTATTGTTATCAACCTACCACCCAATTGGCGATATCTCATAATTAAATTTGCATCAGGCATAGTTTGACCTATAGGTTGCCTAAGTCCCGATGTGTTAATTTCAAGTGCTTTTTCATTTTTAATCATTGTTTTAAACAGTTCGTCAATTACCTTTTGATTTCTGCTGTAATCAAAATCAATATGATATTTGCCGATAATTCTTCTCATAGGACACGTTATGTGTGCAAGCACATTGCAGCCTTCCCACTTTGCTATATCAATCAGTTCCTCAAAATAGTCATTCATAAATTTATATACATCAAGTTTATCATATTCTATTTCTTTAACATCCTGCGTTAGTCCTCTCGGAGTATGAACACTTGCCAAAACGACATCATACGGTTGCTTATTAATAACAGTATCAGCAAGAGACAGATTATAAAGAGGTTGACCGACTTCTATTCCAATCAGCACAAGCAGCTGTCCTTCAAAAGCCGATCTCGCTTTAGCACATTCAAAATAAGAATGGAAAACCGCACTGTTATATTTCTGTGTGAAAAACTTATCTATTTCGCAATGATCCGTTATGGCAACAGCTCTTAATGAGTTCTTAACAGCCTGTTCGCACACAAACATAGGAGAATGTATGCCGTCCGGAGAATTATCAGAATGAGAATGCATATCAATAAGTCTTTGTTTTGTCATTATGTACCCTCCACTCATTTTTTGTTAATTATACAACATTTTGCAATAATATGCAACATTTTTGATTTAATAATGTATAAATTGCTTGCAAAAAACGAATAATATTTTACATTAATTATGAAAAAATATAATTGAGGCGATTTTATGGACTACATCAGAATAATATTGAACACACTTTTTTCTGCATTTTTTCTTTTACTTATAACTAAACTGATAGGTGCACGTCAACTTTCGGAACTTAGCTTATTTGATTATATCAACGGTATAACCATCGGCTCCATCGCCGCTGAAATGGCAATAGCAGAATCGTACAAGAACGCAATACTGTTCCTGCTGTCCATGATAATATATGGACTTTTTGCAATTTTCATTGCTTGTATTACAGACAAGTCCTTAAAGGCACGTTACATCATTAACGGAAAGCCCATATTACTTATGTATGAAGGGCGACTATTTTATGATAATTTTAAAAAAGCTCGACTCGATATAAATGAATTTTTAGTTAGAGCAAGGAACAGCGGATATTTCGATATTAATGAACTGCACAGTGCTGTATTTGAGACAAACGGAAAAATAAGTTTTCTTCCTAAAAGCGAATATAAAGCAGTTATGCCCGGCGACTTAAAATTAAATTTACCAAACGATTATCCTGTTCATGAGCTTATAGTAGACGGTGTTATCATTACAGAATCGCTTGATAAAATAGGCAAAACCGAAGCATGGCTGCTTAACGAGCTAAAAAGCAAAAAAATCATCGATATCAAGGATGTATTTATTGCAACCTATGACATAAAAGGTGATCTCAACTTCTTTTTAAAAAATTACAACAAAGGAAAAAACTAACACTTATATATGATGTGCTGCTACACACAATAATATTGCAAACGCAAAACAAATTTTATAAGGAGAGTAAATTATTATGGCTAAAAGTTCAAGCTCAAGAAAGAGTGTTGTTCCTGAAGCAAGAGAAGCTCTTGATAAATTCAAGATGGAAGCTGCTTCAGAAGTAGGCGTTAACCTTAAGCAAGGCTACAACGGCGACCTCACATCTCGTGAAGCCGGTTCAGTAGGCGGTCAAATGGTTAAAAAGATGATCGAATCTTACGAGCGCAATATGAAATAAAGAACTAATAAAAAAGACTTTGCCCAAGCGAAGTCTTTTTTGCTGTTTAATGCAGATGCACTTAACACTCTGCCGGTATGAACCTATATTTCATATTGATATTTCCCAAAGATTCTTTATCTGATCCTTAATTTCGTCATACTCCCACAGTTTTTCGGAATTTTCTAAAGAATTAGGGTCGTTAACTGATAATTTCCCGTCAACATATCCTGTTAAAACAATAAAATGACCCGTTGTTGTGAAATCACCCGGTCCGACTGAACATATTATCGGATTTCGATTTTTAAGTGCGTTATAAATACAGTTTTCGCTTAAAGGTAATTCATTAGAAGTGAAACCCAGCTTTTCTGCCCCATCAATCATTAAAGACCATAAAGTTCCCACTCCGATTTCATAGTATTTATTTTCTGAGGCAAACTCAATGATATTTTGAGGTAGCATATCTTCATTTCCGGTGAGATAATAACATGCCATAGAAAGACACATTGGACCGCATCCTGTTTCTGCAATTTCCCCACCGCAATAAACCAATTCGCTCCATCTGTCATCTGTTTGCAAAATTCAAAATCGTTGCATCTTTGAAGATTACAAGAAAACAAACGATAAATGAAATTATTGTCCTTTACCACTGACGATATAGTAATTAATAAAATTATTACCGCAATAATACATATACTTGTTTTAAAAAATCTTCTCATAAAGCAAATTCCTCATTACTCTTTTTTATTTATGATACAATCAAAAAAGATTTTTTGCTTTAAGAATATCTTTAAAGATTCTTAAAACTTAATTAAGATTCAATGAGAGCAAGAAAAATATTAATATTTTTTATAAAAAACAGTTGATTTTTATTTTATTATCGTGTATAATACAAAAT
>CAZNQI010000039.1:2983-11376 GCA_964575375.1 uncultured Faecalibacterium sp. | reverse complement strand
GGTCGTGGTTACTTCACACTTAACTTCGCAAGATACGAGGACGCTCCCGCTAACGTTGCTCAAAAGGTTATCGAGGACGCAAAGAGAGACGCTGAAGAATAATTGAATATAATTTTTGAGGTCGCAGAGAGCTTTCTGCGACCTCATTTTTTACCTTTTTTACTTTCATTCAATATACAGTGCGTTGTTATCTCGGATAGAAAAGAGAAATGAACTATAATATTACCGTAAGTGGTTTTATATAAAAAAGACAGGCTTGCATTGTCTGAAAGCAGCCTGCTTTTACTGTTTAGGGGATTTTTCAGAATTTTGTAAACAATGTGATATTTTTAATAATTTTTTATTATTGACATATTTCTTATTGACTTGAAACGGTAAAAATTGTATTATTATACTGTAACACTTTATATATATATTTGAAGTGGAAAGATTATTTTTTCAGGAGGAATTTCTTATGAAAACGTTCAAAAAAGTGCTTTGTTTGTTGCTTAGCATCGTTATGATATTCGGCACGGTTTCAACAGTTGCAATGGCTGAAGACGGTGCTCAATTATCATATTCCGATAAGTATGTAGCAAACAGAGACGATAAAGTTGGTGCAGATTTGCTTCTTGATGAGCTTGATAAGCTTCTCGCAGATATGGATATTAAAGAAGAGGTAGATCTTACCGTTACAAAGATTACCATTGACCTAACAAGTGTTAATGGCCTTTGCGACACACTTGATTTACTTAAGACCTTGCTTACGGGTTTACAAGGCGCAATAGTTAAAGCTGCTTTGGGCGACCTTGGCGACGATGTTAATTTTTCAACTTGGGAAAAGGATATGACTCGTGGCTCACAGGATATTACCATTCTTAAAGAGCTTATTGAGCTTCTCGGCGCTAACGCAAGTGTAATTTCGGGTGTTATAAGCAACAATAACGGCGAAGGCTATAGCCTCGGCGTGCTCGACAGCTTTATTGACCTTAACGATCTTCTCGGTGAGGACGGCGTAAGCGGTATTATAAAGGAAGCTATTTTTGGTATCGTTGCTGATGACGATGCTCAAGCAGACGCTTATTACAGCCAATACAAAAACGATGTTGATGCTTTCGTTTACGGTCCTTTGCTTCAAGAGCTGGCAGGCGAATACCTTGCAGGCTTCACGATGGATGCTTCCACAACTGTTGAAGACCTTATTTGTGCAGTGTTTAACGCTGTTCTTGATGAATATGTGGTATCTCTTATCGCAGAGCTTAACGTTGACCTTGCATCTTCGGAGGTTGCTGTGCTTCAAAAGCTTGCACCTTATATAAATCTCAAGGGTTCAACATACGATCTCAGCGATATCAAGCTTGATGCTAATGCTCCGCTTGAAGATCAGCTCAATGATCTTGTCGGTAAAGTATTTGCTCAAATCGTACCGACATACAAGGATAAATGGGTAAGCGGTAGCTGGACAAATATCAGCGAAAACATAGAGGGTCTTCTCAAATACGTTGCATCAGAGTCGGGTGTTATCGAAAACGCTGCAAGTATGACACTTGATGAGGTTGTTATGGCTGTTATCGGCATTATCCTTGATAATGTTGATCTTGGCAATTTGGAAAACGGTGTTGCTGAATGTAAGACACTTGAAGATATGGCAAAGGCGGCTCTTATCAATGCTGCAAGAGATATGGATATTACATATCAGTACAGCAACGATGAAAGCTATCTCGTTGTTCTCGGTGATATTATTGCTGCATTTATGTACGACAACTTCAATATCACAGACCTCAACGGCGCACCTTACCGTGGCAGTCAAGGTGATGACCTTTGGACAGTTCTTAATTATGTTTGGAACTACTTCCTTTTCGATGAAGGTATTAACGATTTCGTCGCTTTGGGCTCAAAGAAGACAGATACTTTCTTCAATAAGTTAGACAGCGTTCTTGATTACTTCGGCGAAACAAAGGCGAAGGGTGTGTCCTTCGACAGTAAGGTATTCCTTCTCGGAAACAGCAAGGAAAAGGGACTTCTTGATTCTGTTTTCACACTTGATATTGAAAATATCCTTGCCATAACAATTATTCCTGCTCTTGAAACAGCAGGCGATGTTTCAGCAGTTGAGTTTATCTATAATACTCTTAAGAATGTACTTAACAACTGGTCAGGCAAAACTATGCTTTCGAGCTACGTTAAGGGCGCAGCATTCACAAATCTTCTTTCAAACAACGGCATTGCAAATATAGCTAACGCTTTGCTCAGTGTTCTCAACGAGAGAATAAACAGCTTTGTTGTACTTGTAATGTTTGTAACAACATTCTTCCTTGAGGGTGAGATTCCGACTCTTGATGCCGCAACAGCCACAATCAGCAACTTCACTTACACAGGTAATGTTGCCACACCAAAGGTAACAGTAAAGGTTGGCTCTACAACTTTGACACAGAATGTTGACTATATCGTTTTAACAGATGCAAAGGATATGGGTACTGCAACGGCAACAATTAAGGGTATCGGTCTTTATGAGGGCAAGCTCAGCGCAAGCTACAAAATAGTGCTCGGTAATGTCAGTGGTCTTAAGACTACATCGACCACAACAGGCATAAAGCTTTCATGGTCTAAGGTTACCGGAGCAGATAAGTATAATGTTTATATCGATGGAAAGCTTAAGGCTACTGTAACCGGTACATCAAAGAACTTCACAGATATTGCTTCGGGCGTTAAGAGCTTCAAGTTCAAGGTTGAAGCAGTAGATAACGAGTCCGGTTCAACATCCTCAGCTTCTATCACAGCAAGCACACTTCCCGCTAAGGTTACTTCACTTAAGGCTGCTTCAAAGACAACAAATTCTGTTAAGCTTACCTGGAAAGCAATTTCCGGTGTAACAGGCTACAGAGTTGACCAAAAGGTTAACGGCTCTTGGAAGAAGATTGCAACTGTTACAACAAACTCATACACAGTCAGCAAGCTTTCTCCGTACACAAGCTATGAATTTAGAGTAAGAGCTTATGTTACAAACAACGGCGCAGCAGACCCGGGTGAATATTCAAGCACACTTTCAGTAAGAACAGCACTTGGTGTTGTTGACGACCTTAAGGTTTCAACGAAATCTTCTACCACTGTTACTCTTAAGTGGGGCAAGGTAACAAACGCAACAGGCTACACAGTATATAAGAGCACAGACGGTAAGACATGGACAAAGGTTGCTTCAACAACCTCTACCTCATACAAGGTTACAAAGCTTACTGCAAAGAAAAAATACTACTTCAAGGTTGCCGCTTATTCAAAAGCAACAGGAAAGGCAGTATATACCACAGGAGATGTTATTTCAGCATATACAAAGCTTGTTAAGACATCTAAGGTTACTGTTAAGTCCACAACTGCTACAACAGCAAAGCTTTCTTGGTCAAAGGTAAGCGGTGCTACAAAGTACATTGTTTATAAGAGTACAGACAAGAAAACATGGACAAAGGCAGCTTCTGTTGAGGGTACATCAGCAACAGTTAAGAAACTTTCAAGCGGTACCAAGTACTACTTCAAGGTTGTACCATACAGTAGCAAGATTAAGACCTACGGCGACGATTCAAGCGTTGTTACAGCATACACAGTAGTAGGCAAGGTAACAAATCTTAAGTCAACTTCACGCACAAGAAGCACAATCAAGCTTTCTTGGAGCAAGACAACAGGCGCTAAGGGATACACTGTGTATAAGAGCACAGACGGCAAGAAGTGGACTAAGGTTGCTTCAACCACAGGCACAACCTATACTGTAAAGGAGCTTTCAAAGAATACAACATACTATTTCAAGGTTAAAGCTTATTCAAAAGCAACAGGCGAGACTGTTTACGGTGCATTCTCCGATTCTTGCAAGGTAAAGACAACCAGATTCTAAAATTGAAAGGGTCTGCCCACTAAGCGCAGACCAAAAAGCAAAACAAAAGCAGATGTGCTTCAGCTTAATTTTTTACTGAAACACATCTGCTTTATTTATTATGTGGAATTTTGCTTTGTTGCATAAAAATAATTTTTGCCTTTTTAGACGCTTTTTCGCCCTCTCGGAGTATAAACATACGCTATATCCGACTTTTTTTCTGCACCAAACTTTCAATTATTTTGCCTTACACACTTTTTAAACCTTTGCACGCAGATTTAAGCATTTCTTCTGCCTTGTCTTTAATTTCTTCAAACGGCAAGTGCTTTTCGTTAGTTTCAATGACTTTATATATACCGTGCTTTTGGTATTCGTCTCTTTTCAACTCGCAAATACCTACAACGGCAATTACCTTTGTGCCTTGTCCTCGTTTTGCAACACCGAAGGGTACCTTGCCCATAAGGCTCTGCTTATCCATTCTTCCTTCGCCTGTTATAATAAGCTCACAATTCTTTAGGTGAGTATCAAAATCGGCAGTATCAAGAACGCAGTCTATACCGCTTTTAAGCTTTGCTGACAGAAAGCTTAGCATAGCAAATCCCATTCCGCCTGCAGCACCACTGCCGGGGAATGAGCTGTAATCATTTGAAAATTGGGTCCTAAAGACATTAGCAAGGTTTTGAAGTCCGTTATCTAAAAACACAACATCTTCGCTTTTTGCACCCTTTTGCGGCGAAAAAACAAAGGCCGCACCGTTTTTGCCGTAAAGAGGGTTGTCTACATCGCACAAAACGGTGATATCGGTGTTTTTCAGCCTTTTATCAAGAGCTGAAGTGTCTATAGCTTTTATATCGTTCAGTGTTTTGCCGCAAGGATAAATTTCGTTATTGTTTTCATCTTTAAATTTCACACCCAAAGCTGCCATACAGCCTGTACCGCCATCGGTTGTAGCACTGCCGCCAATGCCTAAAATTATTTTTTTTGCACCTGCGTTTAGTGCGTGCAAAATAAGCTGCCCTGTGCCGTAAGAGCCGGCTGTCAGGGCGTTGTTTTCTTTTTCTATCGTGATACCCGATGCTTTTGCCATTTCTATGATTGCAGTGCCGTTTTCCAGCATAAGGTACTGCGACGCAATGTTACGGGCAAGCGGACTTTTAACGGTTGTATGTACTATTTTGCCGCCTAAAGAATGATAAAAAGCGTCGCACGTTCCCTCACCACCGTCTGCAAGAGGAATTTCAATTATATCACTGTAAGGATAGAGCTTTACAAGCTCGCTTTTTATGATTTTGCACACTTCAATCGAGGATAGCGTGCCTTTGAATGAATCAGGTGCAATTATTATTTTTTTCATTTTTCCACCAGCTTTGAAAGTTCTTCTAAAGATGATAAAACAGGCACTCCGGGTAAGGTGAGCCTTTCTTTTGAGCAATGTCCTCGTGCAATTAATGCACAATCGCAGCCGATGCTTTCGGCAACCTCAAAATCGTGAGTAGTATCACCGACAAAGAGTACTTCGTTGGGTGATGCACTTTTTTCTTTTATCCAAGACAGTGCAAAATCAACCTTTGATGTAGCATATATGTCTCTTGTGCCGAGGATGTCGCTGAAAAGGTGGTCGATTTCGTGGTAACGCACTTGTTTTTCCAGCAGAGTTTGCTGTGAAGCAGATATTATTACCTGTTCGATACCAAGCTGTTTGAAATGTCTTATCGTGCTTTCCGCATCGCTGAAAATGCTCGCTTCATAAAAACGTTCATCGTATAAAAAGGAATATTCCCTTGCAATGGTTTGAAAGCTTTCGTTTTCAAAATCAAAGCCGATGTTTAAGTAAAAATTTATGATAGGAAAATCAAACAGATCCTTGTAAATATCGACACTTTCCATTTCCTTTAAATTTCGGTTTTTCAGCAAGGAGTTTATAATCTCATAATTTATGCTGACATCATCTAAAATTGTGCCGTTCCAATCCCATAAAATGTATTTGTACTTCACCGTTTTTACACCCTCTTTTTAGGTTAATTCTCTTCTATATATTTTGCAACATCGCCGAGATTTTTGAATTTCTCAAGCTCCTCGTCAGGTATTTCTATATCAAAAACGCTTTCTACTTCCATAATAAAATCTACCAAATCCAAGCTGTCGGCTCCAAGCTCTGCAAAGGTAGCGTCGGGAGTGATAGAATCCATCTCCTGTCCCAAACGAGTATGGCAAATATCGGCAAGTGTTTCAAAAGTATTCATAGTGTTTTGCTGTATACAGCTTACCTTTCTAAAGTTTACTTACATAAAATTATATTATAGATTGTTGCCGAATTTGTCAATAAAAAAACAAAAAAAGCAAGGTAGGTAATATTTGTAAGACAAAATTTGTTTTGAGTGTATAAAAGTACATAGAGTATGTTAAGAATAAAGACATAAAGTTTAAAGGTAGGTTTATACATAATGAAAATTAAATGCTTTGATATTGCAATATTTGTATCGCTTTTTCTTTGTGTTTTGAGTGTATTAGCTTTTGAAAACAAGTGCGAGAATATACGAGAAAGTGTTTTGAGACTTCATATAATAGCAGACAGCGATGAGGAGAGCGCACAAAAGCTAAAGCTTCAAATAAGAGATGCTGTGCTTCAAAAAAGCGGTGAGTTATTTTCTTTTGACGACGATTTACAAAGTGCAAAGCAAAAGGCGCAAAGCAGTATAGAAGAAATTGAAAAAATTGCAAAGCAGGTCATAAAACAGCAGGGTGAAAATTACACAGTGAATGCTTATATCGGAAAAAGCTATTTTCCTACAAGAGTTTACGATGAAAATATAACATTTCCCGCAGGGTATTATGATGCACTTAAAATTGTTATCGGTAAGGGGCAGGGGAAAAATTGGTGGTGCGTTATGTTTCCGTCCATTTGTCTTGGCGCAGCGGTAAAGCGGGAGGAGTTGCTGGAGAGTGTTTTGGGCGAAGATGGGATGAGGATAGTAGAATCTGATCCGAAATATGAAGTTCGATTTTGGATAGTAGAAAAATATTATGAGATTAAAGAGAAGCTTTCAGAAGAAGGGTAATGTGTCGTATGCAATTTCGTGTGCCTTTGGCACACGAAATTGCGCCGCCGAAGCGCGTGCGTGCGAGAATTCGCACGCACATTTTCGCCTTTGGCGAAAATCCGGCGATGGTCCCCATCGCCGGAGCGCTTCGGCGGCGCCGGCCGCCACGATGCCGAGTGCTTCGCACGCGCTTTTGTCCTTCGGACAAAAGCGCGCCGTGGCGGCTTTTACATACTGCCCACATTACATCAGCTTCAAAAGAATAAAAAAAGCAGATATTTTTAGTATATCTAACTTAAAAATATCTGCTTTTACTTTAATTATGTGTTTATTGGTGTTGCATAAAAAAACGCTTTACTTTTTTAGACATTTTTTCGTCCTCTCGGAGTAGAACATACACCTTTGGAGTGAAGAATATGCCTTCTGCATTTGAAATGCAACAACCTGTAAATGTTTTGCCTTTAAATGATTATTCGGAAATGCCGAGATTCTTAACCTGTGTAGAATAATCCTCTTGGAACTGACCGAATACCTTGTTGATTGTGTCAAGGTTGCTTGCAGCAACGTTTTGATAGCCTGCAAGACCTTTTTTGATAAATGCATAAGCGCTTTGAACGATTGCAACAGCATAAGCCTTTGCTTGTTCTCTGAGAGTGTTGCACTCTGCAGTTGCTTGTGCAATCATTTCCTTTGTAGTTCTGTCTGTTTCAGCCTTAATTCTGTCGGATTCTTCTCTTGCCATTCTTGTAATGGTGTGTTCTTGAACCATTTCGTGAGCCTGAGCCTGAGCTTTTGCAATTATTTCCTGAGCTGCTGCATTTGCTTTGTTAACGGCATCGTTATAGAAAGCGTCTGCTCTTGCCTTTGTGTCGGCCATAAGTCTTTCTGCTTCAGCAACAGTTGAATCTGCCTTTGCAGTTGCAGAAGCAATGATGTCAGCTTCTCTTGAAATGATATCGTTTGCTTTAACGATTTCTTCCGGGAACTTATCTTGAATGTATTGAGAGAGAAGGTCAATTTCCTGACCGTTTACAACTCTCTTTGTTTTTGAGAAGAAAAGATACTTTTTACCTGAAGATACAAGGTAGGACATCTCGCCAACGAGTTCTTCAAAGTCCTTATCCTTCCATTTTTCCTCTGCTTCTTCAGCGTTGTAGGGACCGAATTCGCCAACTTCTTCGTATTGTTCCTCGTCTTCGTCGTATTGATCGTCGATGTATTCGTCTGTTACATCAATGTTTTCAACTTCGAGATCTTCGATATCGTAGCCTGCCATTTTTAAATCATCCTTTCATTAACTTTGAAATAATTTCTTCGGAAATTTCCGGGGGTAAAAATCTTTCAATATCTCCACCGAGGGCACAAACCTGTTTTAGCATACTTGATGATAAAAACATATTTTCTGCGCTTGCTGCTAAAAATACGGTTTCCACATCCGGGTTGAGTTTTTTGTTTATGAGTGCCTGCTGAAATTCGTCCTCAAAGTCCGAAACGGCTCTAAGTCCTTTAACAAC
>CAZNQI010000039.1:0-2973 GCA_964575375.1 uncultured Faecalibacterium sp. | reverse complement strand
TCTTTTGCATATTCTGCAAGAAGTCCCATATATGAATCAACGCTGACGTTATCAAGTTTTGCCGTGCATTTTCTCACAAGCTCTACTCTTTCCTCAACAGTGAAAGCGTGAGAACCAATCTTCTTGTAGTTTGACATAACGACAACAATTATTTTATCAAAAATTTTTGAGCTTCTTTCAATTATATCCAAGTGTCCCATTGTAATAGGATCGAAACTGCCGGGATAAATTGCAATTTGTTCTTTCATATTTTAGGCCTCCTGAGTGGCACGGTAAAGAAATAAGCCTGTTTTACCGTATCTGTATTTGCGTTGCAAGGTGAAGCTACCTGCTGTTTCGGGTAATTCCTCTTTATACGGTGCTTCGCAAATTATGACACCACTGTCGTTCATAACCTCACTGACTTTTGGTAAAGCCTTTTCAATTAATCCCTTTGAATACGGAGGGTCAAGTAAAGCAATGTCGTATTTTTCCGTTCTTCTTTGCAGGAAGCTTAAAGCATCGGAATTTACAACAACAGCTTTTTTTGAAAAAGATGTTATCTCAAGATTTTTCTTTATAACATCAATTGCACTTTTGGACATATCAACGATAACAGCGCTGTCGGCTCCTCTTGAAAGAGCTTCAATTGCAAGCTGTCCGCTGCCGCCGAAAAGGTCGAGAACGCGTCTTCCCTCAATTTCAAACTGAATGATGCTGAAAAGAGCTTCTTTAACTATATCAGTTGTAGGTCTGACATCATCACCCTCAAGAGTGTAAAGCTTTCTGCCTCTTGCAGTGCCTGTGATTACTCTCATCAAACACACTCCTTGACACAATTTCTTACGATACATTATCACATTTTTTTAGAAAAAAATCAACAGTATTTTGTGATTTTCTACCTTTTTACTTAATTTTACAGCATTTATGCCGTATTTTTTAATTAAGGTTTCCAATGTTTTACGAAAAAACGCTTGTTACGGTAGAGTTTTTCTTTTAGTTTAGTATGGAGCTTCGGCTTTCAGCTTTTTCACTTTGGCGAATTTTTTGCAAAATATTATTGGCGATGACACAGAGTTGTCAATATTGTAAAGCGATATCTTAAGGTTAATTTAAAAAAATGACAAATAAATGTATTTTATTGTTTAACTAAAGCGTAAACGGGACTGCTCACAAAAGTGAAACGGTCCCGTTTACGCAAATATTATCGGAAGGAGAGGGAAATTCAAAGAGTTCTTTTGCTTTCCTTTGCAACGATAGGCGAAAGGGCAAACAAAGCAATAACGTTCGGAATAACCATAAACTGATTGAACATATCGGTAAGCTCCCAAACAAGGTCGTTTGAAAGGCAAGAGCCGAGGAAGATAAACACAACGGAAATTATGGAATACACGGCAACAGCCTTTTTACTTTTGAACAGGTACTGTACGTTGCTTCTGCCGAAGTAGTTCCAACCGATGATGGTTGAAAAGGCAAAGAAGAAAAGACTTATTGCAACGAAGCCCTGACCTGCACTTTTACCGAAGAATTGCGAAAATGCTGTTTGTACCATATTGTTTTTGTCTATACCGTCAGCAGAGCCTGTTGACAATATACCGCCGTCTGCATAAAGAGTATTTATGGTAACGAGAGCCGTTAAGGTCAAAACGATAAAGGTGTCAATAAACACACCCATCATAGCCATAATGCCCTGTTCGTGCGGTGCTTTTACATCTGCAAGAGCGTGAGCGTGCGGTGTTGAACCCATACCGGCTTCGTTTGAGAAAAGGCCACGTTTTACACCCTGCGTAATAGCTGTTTTGAGAGCATAACCGGCACTACCACCGATAATAGCTTGCGGAGAAAAAGCGTATTTAAAAATCATACCAAAGGTTTCGGGAATGTTTTTTATATTTAAAATAAGGACTATAAGACTGCCTGTTATGTATAAAACAGCCATTACGGGTACAATCTTTTCTGAAACGGAAGCTATTGCTTTAACACCACCGAGGAAAATCATTGCTGAAACAATGCAAACCAAAGCGCCGACAATTTGACTTTTTACGCCGAAAGCAGCTTCAAGTGCGATAGACAGTGAGTTAGATTGTACCATTGCACCCATAAAACCGAGTGCCAAAATTGCAGATATCGAAAAGAATAAAGCGAGAACTTTGCCGAATAAATTCGGGAAAGCCTTTTTAATATAGTATACGGGGCCACCCAAAACAGTGCCGTTGGAATCAACAGTTTTAGTTTCTTGCGCGAGGACAGCTTCTGCGTAATTTGTTGCCATTCCGAAAAAGGCGATTATCCACATCCAAAAAATTGCACCGGGACCACCTGTGAGAATAGCACCTGCGGCACCAACTATATTACCTGTACCTACCTGACCTGCGATGGCAGTTGCCAAAGCTGAAAAAGCACTGATTTTACCTGCGCTTTTATCGCTGTTTAAAGAAAATGTACTGAAGAACTTTTTAACAGCTTCGGGGAAACAGCGTACCTGCACAAAGCGGGTTTTAATTGTGAAAAACAAACCCGTACCTACGAGTAAAAAGGTCAGAATGTAGTCTGAAAGATAAAAATTGATTTTTTGAACGATTGAGAGAATTGTTTCCATAGCTTTAACCTCTTTCTGAATAATAAATAATAAAAATAAAAGAGCTGCCGAATTTAGCAACTCCAGAGAATATATATGAAATAAAAATGTTTAATATGACACATCTTTATCACAAACAATAAACTCTATCCTTTTGCCTGAGAGATTCGGCGACAGCCTTGCACCTTCGGCACCCATTTAAGAGATTCTCCAGAGTTCCCTTCACTTTCAGTTTTGAAAAAACAATTCTAAAAGCTTCAGCGGGATATTTATTAATATTGCTGAATTATAACATATATGTTTTAATAATGCAATACTTTAAAGCTAAAAATCGACAAAAAACGCTAAAAGAAAAAAATTAAAAAAAGTTGAAAAAAAGTATTGACATATCTGTTTTGTTGTGATATTATATTCAA
>CAZNQI010000038.1:5340-11484 GCA_964575375.1 uncultured Faecalibacterium sp. | reverse complement strand
GAAAAAAATGAGAAGCGAAAACAACGCAACTCCTGTTATTTTTCTTACAGCAAAGGATGATATAAAGGACAAGGTGCATGGACTTGACAGCGGTGCAAATGATTATGTTACAAAGCCGTTTCAATTTGAAGAGCTTGCAGCAAGGGTAAGGCTTGTTACCAGAAAAGCAACAGGCAATCTGACTAACATATATACAGTAGCAGATCTCAGCGTTGATATAAAATCACAAAGGGTAACGAGAGCAGGAAAGGAAATTGAGCTGTCTGCGAGAGAATTTTCAATTTTGCGCTGTCTTATTACAAATGCAGGAACGGTATTGTCCAGAGAAAAAATAGAAAACAGTGTATGGAATTACGATTATTTAGGCGGGACAAATGTTATTGATGTTTATATAAGGTATCTTCGCAAGAAGATAGATGACGGGTACGATAAAAAGCTTATTCATACCGTAAGAGGAAGCGGATATGTGCTTCGTGAGGAGTGAGTTTATGAAAAATAAGAGCCTTCGTTTCAGGATAAATCTTTGGTATACAGCACTGATGAGCGTGCTGTCTGTTTTGCTTCTTGTATTTATAAATATTGCAGGCACAACAGCGCAAAGGGCGTCATCACAGCAAAGTCTTATTCAAAGCGTTGAGAGAAATCTTGACGAAATAGAGGTAGAAAACGGTATTCTTGATATCGAATCGGACTTTTCATACAGTAACGATGATATTTACATCAGCGTTTTTTCCGATAAGAACGAGATTATAGGTGGAGCATATCCCGATGGAATAAAGATTTCCGCTGAGCTTCAAAACGGAGTTATGAACACCGAAAAGATAAACGGTAAAAACTATTATATTTATGATATTCTGATTGAATTTAACACATACGAATATAAGATAAACGCTCTTACAGGTGAGGTATTTTCAAGTGAATCCGAGGGTGAAAGCGAGGTTACGGCTTACAAAGGCAATCTCGATATTATTGAGGACAACTGCAACATTACATATAAAGAGGCATACGAGCTTGCACTTTCGGACAGTAAAATCCCTGTTGAAAAGGCAACGCTTGTGGCGGCAAGCTTCACTTTGTACGATGATATACCCCTTTACGAGATTGAATTTCATTCCGAAGAAAAAGCACACGCTGACATTTGGGTAAGAGGAGTTATGCAAGCGTACGGAGAAAGCAATATTTGGAGCGTTATGAATGTTCTTTCAATTTTGCTTCTACCGATGTTTGTTTTCATAACAGCTTTTATTGGCGATAAAATTGCAAAAAAGACAATGGCTCCCGTTGAAAGGCTCAGCGACACGGTTTCTCGTATACAATCGGGCGACGATTTAACGTCAAGGATTGAGAATAATTACGGAGATAAAAGCTTGAGGGCGCTGACCGATAATTTCAACAATATGATTTTGAGGCTTCAAAAGTCATTCACGGCACAAAGACAGTTTACATCCGATGCGTCGCATGAGCTTCGCACTCCCGTTGCGGTTATTATGGCAGAAAGCGACTACGCATTATCTCTCGACGGTTTATCCGACGAAGTCAGAGAGAGCTTAGAAAGCATCAAGCATCAATCAAAGTCTATGCAAAATCTCATTTCGAGCCTTTTAAGCTTTACAAGGATGGAAGGCGGTTTGATAGAGCTTGAGTTTACAAAGGAAAATTTGAGTGAGCTTGTTATATGCGTAAGTGAAGATTTAAAGAAGATAGCAAAAGAGAAGAATATTACAATTCACATATCTGTGCAGGAAAATATACAGCTAAATATGGACGTTGCACTCATCACAAGACTTTTGCAAAACCTTATTTTAAATGCAATAACCTACGGCAACGAAAACGGAAATGTTTATGTTACGCTGCAAAGAGCAGAAGAAAAAAATGTGCTTACGGTAGCTGATGACGGAATTGGTATAGAAAAAGAGCATCTTGACAAGATTTTTGACAGGTTCTACCGAGTTGATAAGGCTCGCTCAAGGGAAAACGGCAACAGTGGGCTTGGGCTTTCTATGGTAAAGCAAATTGTTGAGCTTCATTCGGGCAATGTTTCCGTTAAAAGCGAAAAGGGCAAGGGCAGTGAGTTTAAGGTTGTGATTTAAAATATAATGGGGGGACTGCGCTTAGTGGGCAGCCCCCTTTTTGTTTTATCCAAATTTAATTTCGCAAAGCTCCTTAAACTGAGGTGAGCTTTGAAGCAGCTGTTCGTATGTTCCGTGAGCTATAAGCTTGCCTGAGTCCATAAGCAGAATTTCATCATATCTGTTTATAAGCTTGCCGGAAAAGTTGTGAGAAATGAAAATCACTGTTTTATCCTCGAAGTCGAGAGCAAGCTTTTCAATCTCGAAAGCTGTTTTGATATCAAGGGTTGAAATTACCTCGTCAAAAATGAGAATGTTCACATCGAAAAGAAGGCTTCGTGCAATTTCAATTCTGCGTTGCTCACCACTTGAAATATTTCTGCCTTCATCTCCAATTACGCGGTGGAGATTGAGATTAATCTGCGCACTGCTTGCCGCTTTTTTTAGAAGGTCAGGGTAGTAGGATCTGAAAAGGGTTATATTATCTTTAACCGAGCCCGAAAAAAGAGAAACGTTTTCGTTCATATAGGAGACGTATCGGCTGAGTGTCTTGCTCGACAAGCTTCGGATATCTATACCTTGGACGCTGATTGTACCCGCATATTTGTTGTGCCATTTTTTGAGCGTTTTGAATAGCGTACTCTTTCCGGAACCGTTAGCACCGATAATTAAATACTTTTTCCCTTTTTTGAACTCAAAAGAGAAATCGCTTATGATCATTTTGTTGTCCATTTCAAGATGAAAGTTTTGAAATGCAACATCTATGTCGCCTTTTTCATTGAAGATGTCAAAGCTGTCTTGCGAGTAATCATCTTGGCTTTCGGTACTGAAATCACACATTCTTTCAAGCTTTGTAACTATTTCTCTAACCGAGTAAATTGAGTTGAAGTTTGAAACAATGCTTTGCAGAGGCATTGCAAGGTCGCCTGCGAAGCCTTGAGCAGCTATAACGGTACCTATAACGATTTCGCCCTTTATTACCAGCATAAGACCTATACCCACTGCAATAAATTGCATAAACCACGAAAGCAAAGCCCCGACACTGTTTGCAAGATTTAATGTGTATTCGGATTGGAATTTTGAATTTTCTGCTTGCGTATTTTTGCTTTGGAATTTTTTAAGTATAATGTGCTCTATGGAGTAGTTCTTAACTGTGGGATACGCAACAATGTATTCCTTTAACGTCTGCGTAAGGTGTGATACATCCTCGCTGTACTTGAGATTTTTTCTGTTAAGTGAGTTTGAAAAAATAGCAGGAATAAACATTGTTATTAAACCGAAAGCGATAATTGCGAAGGCAAGTGTTCTGTTTAGCGCGATAAAGGATGAACCGAGAATTGCAACGGAAAAGATATTTGAAACAAGACTTATGAGCTGACTGAAGAAACGGTTTTCCAAAATATTTATATCATTTGTAAAAATTGATATGTATTCACCGCTTGAAGAGCAGCTCGTAAGGTTTGCAGTATCAATTCCGACAACACTTTTGAAAAGTGAGCTTTTAACATCCTCTTTGCACGAGCAAATATATTTTGCCTTAAACACGCCGCTACAAAAGCTGATAACTCTTTTAACTATCCAAAGTAAAAAGCCAATGGTTAAAAGGCGCAGTACGGGAAGCTTATCGGCATCAATTTGTGCTTCGGTGAATAGTTTTTGAAGCCAAAAGTTTAAAACGGAAGCCAAAGCAGGTTCAGCAATAATAAGAGATAGGATAATTAATAAATATATCTTATTTTTAAAAAGAAGCTTTTTCATCTTTTCCTCCCGATTGTTTAGATTTTTTTATAAATTCGGCTATATCTCAAAAGCTTTGAGATATAGCCGTAACTTTTATGATTCTTGCCTTTGAAGCTCCCAAATAAAGCCTGTTTCGGTTTCAACGAAGAACATAATACTGTCGTTAACAGAAATGATTTCAACCTTTTGATTCATATCGTTGCAGCATAAAATACCGTTTTCGTCAAAATAGTAGGCTGCCGTAACGAAAGGTTCTTCCGCGTTGTTTCTGTAGTCGCTCAATGTTTCGCCATCGAAAACCAAAACCTCATCGGCAATAGCTTCGCCTGCTTTGTGGGTGAGCCTCCAGGTTCCCTTTATGTATTCCGGTGCATCGATTTCTCTCGCTTTGAAATCCTCACCATCAAAACGAAGGATGTTTATACAGTAGTTGAGATTTGAACTGTCAGGGCAAAGCTTGAGATTGTTGTCCGATACCTTGAGAACGGTATATTCTTTTCCGAGTTCGTTTAATGTGAGAATGTTGCTTTCGCTTAAGGTGTATGAACTTTCAGCAGAAAGCTCACCGTTTTTGTACAGCTTCATTGAGCCGTCCTTAAAAAGGAAGTAGCTACCGTCGCCCTTTTCAAAAGTATCAGGGCTTGTTATTTGCGTGCTCATTTGCCAAGTACCGCTGATATCGATTGCTTTAGTTTCGGTCGGTTCTGTTGTGAAAATAAAAACGAGCATAAATGTGAGAAGTACAACAACTATTGCACTGCCGATTGCGAGTAATTTTTTGTTCATTATAAAATCCCCTTTACATTAGATAAATAAATACAAACAACGCCGTATAGGCACTGAAGCCGACTGCAAGTATCGCTATTATCCCCGAAAACATTTCTTTCGTTAAGGTAACAGCACTTTCAGTTTGAAGCTTGTTGTTTGTTTTTTTGCAAACTTTTTCAGTTTTTACGGCAACTGAATTTTTTGGTTTATTGCTTTTTCTCAAATCAAGCCCCCCTGCGTATTTTGTGATTTAATTATATAATTCTACACGCTCTCTTTCAAGGTAAAAGTATGCACTTTTAAAGGTAAAAAAGCCAAACTTAGCAACAAACTAATTAAACAGATTAAGAGAGTTGTTATATATAAATGTATAAATATCCTCTGTTACAAAACCAAGCTCGATTAAAAGTGCCGTTACAAAGTTAAATGCCATTGCGAACAAAGCAGCTCTCAATGCAGACTTTGCCTTTTTAGGCTTGCTCTTTTTGGCGGAAAAATAATAGAACACGCCGACGAGGGGGCAGAAAAGAACAATGAGATTTAAAATAATGCTTCTTTTATCTTTAACGGCAGTAGTTGCAGGAGCAGGAACGGTTTTTGTGGTTTGGTTTGAGGGTGGTTGAGTAGTGCGTGGGCCTGCTGTTTGAGTCGACTGTCTTGTTTGTGTTGTTGTGGAGGTAGTCTGCTTTTTTGGGGTGGAGGATTTCTGCGTTTGCTTTTTGTTCTCCTTTGGCAGTACGATTTTAGTTGTGGGAACCTCATTCGAGCTTTCTCTGTCTGCCTCCCAAGGATATTTGCCCTTTAAATCTTTGTATGCTGCAACCGTTCTTTTTTGCTCAGGTGTTAGGCTTGAAAGTATTTCGATATTTGTCTTTGATGATTTGATAAGCTTTGAATACTCCGAGTGAGAAAAGACGGTATGAATTTCTGCTTCAATATCCTTTTTGGGCGTTATTTTGCTGCCGCATCCCGGGCACGCCGATTCATAGTCTCCGATTTTTAAATTACAAACAGGACAAACGCTTTGGCTCATGGCTGCACTTCCTTTTTTCCTTTTTTTGTATATTTTATAACACGCTTTTATTAAAGTCAACAAATATCAAGTATATTTTTATTTAGATACGTATAATATAGCACGAAAGTATTAAGGCAATAAAAAGAGATGCTTATTTTTTTGATTAAGCTGTTGACCGAGAGAGAAAAATATATTAAGATATAAAATGAAAGAAAAGGTGATGTTATGATTGGTATAATTGATGTAGGTGGCGGCAATAGGGGAGTATATTCAAGCGGTGTTTACGACTGTTTTATGGATAACAACTTCAAAGTCGATTATGGAATTGGTGTGTCCGCCGGCGCTGCGAACCTTATAACCTATATAGCAGGTCAGAAAGGCAGAACCTTGCAGTTCTACCGTGAGTATACAAAAAGAAAGGAATATATAAGCGCAGGTAATATTGTAAAGTTGGGCGCGCCATTGAATCTTGACTATTTTTTTACAACAATCAGCAATCAAGGTGGTGAAAACCCACTTGATTATGCTTCTTTTACAAAGGCAAATATACCC
>CAZNQI010000038.1:0-5330 GCA_964575375.1 uncultured Faecalibacterium sp. | reverse complement strand
GGCAGTACCAAATATTTTACGAATGAAGACTTTTCGCAGGATAATTACGCCGTGCTGAAAGCTACCTGTTGCTTACCCATTGTGTGCAAAAGTGTGGATATAGACGGTGAGCTTTATATGGACGGCGGACTTTCCGATCCGATACCTATAGAAAAGGCTATAGAGGACGGTTGCGATAAGGTTATACTGATTCTTACAAAGCAAAGAGAAAACTACCTTACGCCTGTTCATTACAGCGCTCTTATAAAAAGTATTCCTACAAAGAGTGTGTATATAAAATCGCTGGCACTTTCAATGCACGAAAAATGTAAAAAAGCACTTGAAATTGCTGAAAAATATGAAAAAGAAGGTAAGGTAATTATTTTGGAGCCAAAGGACTGCTTCGGAATGAAAACTCTTACTAACGACACCGATGCGATTATGAAAATGTATCAAAGCGGCTATGAGGATGCGAAAAAGGCAATGGAAGCGGTTAAAGCAGGAAGTAGAGAGCAGAAAGTAGTGAAAAGTTAACATACAGCAATATAGGTTGCTGATAATTTATTAAAACAACCCCTTTACCATAGGCAAAGCTTAATTAGTACACATCGAATTTCACATCTGCGAAGCAGATATTTCACTCGGCTGCCGTTAGCGTAACGACATTCGCTAAAAGAAGGAGTCTTAGTTCTCTCCTCGGCGCCTCTTCGTTTAAACCTAACTGCTTTAGTACTTTACTGCTTTTTTCGCCTTGCATCTTGCTTTAATAAAAAGCAAATTGTATAATATAATTGTATAGAGCTATAAAATCAAAAGGAGGAAACATTATGAGTAAAATTATAACAATCAGCAGACAGTTTGGTTCAGGCGGCAGAAGCATCGGTAAGATGGTGGCAGATAAGCTCGGCTACGCTTATTACGACAGTGAGCTTGTTGATAAAGTTGCAAAGGAGACGGGCTTTGACCCGGAATATATAAAGGATGCAGGTGAGTATGCTCCCGGAAAGAGTATACTTTCTTATGCTTTTGCTTCACCAACAGTTAGAGGTGCAATGGGTTCAATGAGTGCGGCAGACTATCTTTGGTCGGCACAGTGCAGAATTATTATGGAGCTTGCAGAAAAAGGCAACTGTGTAATTGTGGGCAGATGTGCAGATTATATCCTTCGAGAAAGAGACGACTGCTTCAATGTTTTCGTGTACGCTGCCGATGATTACAGAGCGAAGAGAATAGTTGAGCTTTACGGAGAGACGGACAAAGCTCCCTTAAAGCGCCTTAACGAGAAGGATTCAAAGCGTAAGGTAAACTACAAGTATTTTACAGGCAGAGAGTGGGGCATTTCGGAAAATTATCATTTATCAATCGATTCCTCTCATTTCGGCCACGATGAAACGGCAGAAATAATCGCTTCTCTTGCAAGATTAAAATAAAAACGAGTAAAATAATACGGTCTGCAATTTTAAAGGTTGCAGACCGTGTTGTTTTTGTTTAATTTATTTTGCTTTGTTTACGTGGAACACTGTTGCCACAAAATCTTCAGGTGCTTTTGATCTAAGCTGAATGTAAATACACTCTATAAGGTTTATGGACATTGTTGTGAGTATAACGATAAGCCAAATGTTGATGGGCATAATCTTTGCTGCAATAGGGAGAACAAAAATTGCACCGCCGAGACTCTTACCGAGATATGTGTGAGGAATGTAAAACTTCTTAAATCTGCCTTGTGAAATGAAAGCAACAACGAAGCCGACAACAATGCAAGCACCGAGCCAAATGATAGCCCAAGTCGGAATGAGATTTTGGATAACAAGAATTTTTACGAGAGCTAAATAAGTTAAAACATCACCGATTGTATCAAGAGCTGCACCGAGTGTACTTGAAGTTTTTGTTTTTCTTGCAATAGGCCCGTCTATAAAATCTGTGAAGCCGCAAAAAACATAGATTCCTAAAAATAATGGGGTGAAGTCGTTTAAGCAAAAAAGTGCGAAAGCACCGATTATTCTGCTTGATGAGACAATGTTGGCGAGGTGTTTTTTCATATTTATTTCTCCTTTTGCTTTAAATACCCTTAATTTTTTTTAATTCTTCCCATATTATAGCACAGAGTTTTCAAAAAATAAAGACATTTAACCAAAATATAATATAATTTTAGCAAAACTATAACACAAAATTTTTTGTGCATTTTTTCCAAAAGGGAAAGTGGTCGTAACATTTACGCTACGACCACAACTGTTGTTTTTTATAAAACTATTGCACTTTTAATATTTGAAGGCACGCTATATACATTGTGAGTGGAAAGCTCTATACGAGTTTGTATATAGAAGTAATAAGCTTTACCGGGTTTAAGACCTGTTACGGTATAGGATGTTTTTCCATCCTCAACGGTAGCTATCTTCTTGTACTCACCTGTCTTGCTTGTAGAAGCATAAATTATATAGCTGTCAGCACCGTCAACCTTATCCCATTTGAGAATAGCCTTACCGCCTTGCTTACCTGTAACGGTGTTTAAAACAGGTTGTACTGTTTTGGTTGTGGTAGTGTAGACATCGGAAATACTTGTGCAATATTTCTTTGAATCTTTTATTACATAAGCTTTGAGCTTAAACTTGTAAATTGTTGCACTATTGAGATTCTTAACAAGATATTTAAATGTATCTGCACTTACATCGGCAATACATTCATACTTTTCACCGTTGTACATATAAAGCTTGTAGCCGTCTGCACCTTTGTATTCATCCCATTGAATGGTGATGTTGTTGTGAGCTCTGCCTTTAGCTGACGGAGCAGTAGTTTGATAATCGGCTATAGTCTTGTAGTTTACCTTTGCAATGCTCTTTGTGGTTTTGTAACCGCAAATTTTACAAGTGAGAGTTTTTGTACCCTCTTTTACAAGAGTAGGTTCTTTTGTTACAACTGATTTGTAGGAGTGATCCTGACAATCGATAACGAATTTAACGGTGTTACTGCTTTTACTGTTCAGTGTTGCAGAGTGAACTGCTTTGACATAAGCTGCGTAAGAGCCCTTGCCTAAAGAGTCTGTATCGATTTTTCTTTTAAGTGAAGAATCGATTGTGTAGATTTTTGCATTTGTCCAATCATAACTGCCGTTCTTCTTTTCTGCAACATAGAGCTTGTAATAGCTTGCGTTTTCGCCGCCGGATGTCCATGTAAGAGTTACATAAGAATCAAGGTCGTAAGCTGTTTTGCCGTTTGAAAGAGAAAGCGTCGGTTTTGAAAGGGTCTTGTTGCCGTAAGTCGGCCAATAGCTTTTGATAGCTGTGTTGCCGCGTTGGGCTGCTTTGGCTGCTCTGTTTGCCGGAATTTCAAAATAATAGCACCAATAGTACGCTGCATTGTAGGCACCGTCTTTGTTGTTGGCAACCTTTTTGAGATAGTTCAAAATGTGTTTGTAGCTACTGAGATTCAATTCATACTTAAGATAGTTGAGCTGTCCCTCAATTGATAAATAGTCATAGCCTTTTTTGTTGCAGTAGTTTTTAAGACTTGAAAGTCTTGAACCGTTCCACATACATAATCCGCCGCTTTGAAGTCCGTTACTGTCGCGAATTACTGTGCTGGATTTGAAATTTGATTCTTTCTCTATATTAGCCATAATACCACAGGCTGCTGCAGAGTTAAGATCCATTTCATTTGTGAGGAAAGAGAAAATCTTTTGTTTGTTTGATGTGCTGCTTGCGTTTGCTGAGAGTGGAATAATTGTGATAAGGGTAATAAGAGTTAATGCTGTAATCAGCGCTCTTGTTAAAGCCTGTTTCATTTTTAATCACCTCTGAATTTCCTTTTCGTTGAAAAGCGAGAAATTTAAATGAGTGTGCTGTGAGTGTTTTCTCTTAACTTTATTTACTCACAATGCTTTTCAACCTTAGTTCCTCATGACTTTGATAAGAAGTATATATTACACGCACTTTGGATTTGCATAGACTTCAAAAACGTAACAAAATACACTTTCTTTTTAATTATTTCTTTCGATTTGATAATGGGGACTTAACTGCGTTACGTCTAAGTCTCTGACCTTGCAGATGCGTGTTATTATCGTCATCGAGGAGCTGAAAGCGCATAGATTTTTATGCACTTGTTACTCATTCGTTTCGGCAACGTTGGCTATTATATATATTTATGGTTCAAAAGTCAAATTTTATACATTTTTTACCTACTTTTTAAATCTTTTTCGGAATGAAAAAAGCAAACATTTTGTCGCTTTTTAGTAAATATCTAATAAAATTAGTCTTGAAGTTGCTCACTTTTAGTGCAAAACACCGAAAAAACGAAAAAACGGCATTTTTGCTTGTTTTGTTATGGTTTGCACAAAAAAAAATCTGCAGTTTACTCTTTTTTAAGCAAACTGCAGACAAATTATTCTTTTTTAGATTAATACGCTTTACCCCAGTAAACTAAATGCTTAGCTTCCTTGCCACAGCAAATGCAAGTTTCGGCGATTTTTTCCTCATTTAGGGGTATACAACGTGATCCGACGCCTGTTTTTTCTTTAACAGCATCTTCGCAAGCCTCATCTCCGCACCACATTGCCTTTACAAAACCGTCGCCCTTTTCTTCTAAAACAGCAGTGATTTCGTCAAGTGTTGTGCAAGCGTAGGTTTTATTTTCACGGTTTTCTAATGCCTTGTTGTAAATACCGTCTCTAACTTCTTGAAGCTTTTGTGCAACACTTTCTGCAAGGTTGTCAAGAGATACAACAGTTTTCTCTCTGTTATGGCGTGTAACGAGTACGCATTGACCGTTTTCAATGTCTCTCGGTCCGATTTCGATACGAACGGGAACACCCTTCATTTCGTATTCGGAATACTTCCAACCGGGTGAGTTGGAGCTGTCGTCAAGCTTTACTCTTATACCTGCAGATTTGAGACTTTCGTAAAGCTCATTTGCTTTATCAAGAACGCCGGGCTTGTGCTGTGCAACAGGAATGATAACAGCTTGAACAGGAGCCACGGCAGGAGGGAGAACAAGACCGTTGTTGTCGCCATGAGTCATAATAATAGCGCCGATAAGTCTTGTTGTCATACCCCAAGAGGTTTGGTGAGGATATTCGAGCTTGTTTTCCTTGCTTTGGTATTGAATACCGAATGCTTTTGCAAAGCCGTCGCCGAAATAGTGCGATGTACCTGCTTGAAGAGCCTTACCGTCGTGCATAAGAGCTTCAATAGCGTAGGTTGAAACTGCACCTGCGAATTTATCGCTTTCTGTCTTTTTACCCTTTACAACGGGAATTGCAAGATATTGCTCACAGAAGTCTGCGTAAACATTAAGCATCTTTTCTGTTTCGATTATTGCTTCCTCGGCAGTTGCGTGGATTGTATGACCCTCTTGCCAAA
>CAZNQI010000037.1:0-11685 GCA_964575375.1 uncultured Faecalibacterium sp. | reverse complement strand
CTTTAAGCCAAACTTATCAAGCACATAATCCTTTATCTCCTGACAAGTCGCCTTTGACTCTGATGCCGTTAAGTCAACCTCGTCAAGGCTGATTTCAAAGTCGATATGTGTGTCGGGATTTTTTCTAACCAACTGAACAACCGTCTCAACATGTGCTGTATGGGGGAACATATCAACAGGCTGAATTTTTCTCACCTTATAGCCGTTTCTGCAAAGGAAAGAAATATCCCTCGCCTGCGTTTCAACGTTGCAGGAAATGTATACCACCTTTTCCGGCTTCAATGCGGCAACGCTTTTCAAAAAAGGTATATCACTACCGGCTCTCGGCGGATCCATAAAAACAACGTCAACCTTTTCGTTTTCGCTTGCCATACCTACCATAAATTCACCTGCATCAGCACAGTAAAATTCTATGTTTTCGCAATTGTTAAGCTTTGCGTTCGCTTTGGCATCCTTTACAGCATCCTTGTTAAGCTCTACACCGATAACTCTCTTTGCCGTATCCGATGCTACCATACCGATAGTGCCAATGCCACAGTATGCGTCGAGAACGGTTTCGCTTCCGGTTAAGTCAGCGAACTCAATTGCTTTTCTGTAAAGCTTTTCTGTTTGGATGGGGTTGATTTGATAGAAGGATTTTGACGAGATACGAAAACGCTTCGAGCAAAGTATATCCTCTATATAGCCGTTTCCGTAAAGCACCGTTTCCGTCTTGCCTAAAACAAGGCTTGTTTTCATTGAATTTACATTCCATATAACTGTAGTGATTTCGGGATGTAAACGCAACAGCTCCGATAAGAACTCCTTTTTAGACGGAAAAATATTTGTACCCGTTACAAGCACTACCATAATCTCATTTGTAGAAAAGCCTCTTTTTACAAGTACGTGGCGAAGAAAGCCTCTGCCCGTGTCCTCGTTGTAAGCCGTAAGCTTAAATTTAGGCAGCAGTTTTCTTATACTGCAGATTATTTCGTCTGCCTTTTTGTCCTCAAGCATACATTCGTCAACACAGACAATTTTGTGGCTGGAGGACTGATAAACGCCCGAAATTATCTTGCCGCCTCTTGTTGTACCGAATGCGGCTTGCACCTTGTTTCTGTAGTGATACGGCTTTTGCATACCGATTATTTCGTCAACACGGCAATATTTTCCCAGCAGCTTTATGCACTTTGCACTTTTGAAGCTTAATTGCTCGTCATAAGTCATATTCTGCAATTGACAGCCACCGCATTTTTTGTAAAGCGGGCAAGCGTTACCCTTGCCGAGTTTTTTTGTTTTGTTAGTATTTTTGTTCATAATATCAACCTTAAAATAACCTTTTTATCTGCCTGATATACCCTCAATATATTCGTTTCCTATCATATTATTGATAGCGTCTGTTAATGGATCTGTATGTTCGCTTTCAGAGAGCTCATCAAAAATCTTAAGCATAATATCAAAATGAAAAAGGGCAAAAACTATCATAACTGCGCCGCAAATAAATTTTACCAGCCAGTATATATTTAACTCATCTACAGGGCTTAACATAGACGGAAAAGCGGCTAAAACACCACCAACAATCCCGGCAGGTACACTAAGTATACAGCTAAATAAAAATCTCAAAAAAGCGTCGCTTAAATTTCCGCCTAAAATCACGTGGCAAAGTATCATAAAGATTGCCGCGGCTAAAACCCATATAACAATAAGAGCTTCAAAAAAGTTTCCGCTTACAGTTTGGAGTGTTAGCAAAAGAAAAACTGAAGAAGTGTAAAACGACACCGAAAAGCCCACTAAGCATTCCGAAACTTTTCTCATCAAGCCGCAGAAAACGCCTGCAACAAGACCTATAAGAACAATACCCAAGCATATAACCTCAAAAGTGCCCGGCTTTTCATTGAAAAAGCTGAAGTGCGGCGACAAAAATGCGACCGCTTCATTCAACTTTAAATTACTGCCGTCAGTATTTGGTTTCGCTGTTTCGTCTTTTAACGAAACAAATATATCGCTCCACACAATATCAAACGGATTTACTGCAATAAAAATGCCACCTGCAATTAAAAGCGCAAGAAAAATGAGAATTGCAGCACCGTGATAGCAATGAAAGAAATTATATATTCTGTGAGCCATTATACTTTTGTTAATACGCATACTTCGCTCTCCTGTCCTTTTATAAACAGGTAACGGTCAAGCCCACAAGACTAACCGTTACCGTTAATATTTTAAAGCTTCACTCCGGAATATCTTTTAACCATTCTTTTAATGAAAAATCTCAATGAAACGAGTGTTGCAACTGCGCATACTGCTGCTAAGGTTTCGCCCTGCTTTTTCATAAATCATCTCTCCTTAAAAAATTATACTAAAGCCGAATTTGTACTCTTTACCCGAATGTATTTTATACTCATCAAGAGTATGAGAGCCCCAGCTGTCATATCCGCCGACACCCATTTGCATAAGCGCACTTCTTACATAAAGAGTATCGCTTTCCGGTAATTCGTGAGGGTGAGGTGCGTTTTCCAGCTCCGTGATGCTGTTTTCGCAAATATTAAGCTCGATTTCAGTATCTGCTTCAAAAAGAACCTTACTGTCGTCAGAAGAAATTTCTGCAAAGCGTACACCTGTTCTTTGAGCGTGCTCTTGCGGCTTTTGGTAAGGTACGAAAAGGTCGCTGATTTTAAGCTTGTAAAGACCGATATCTGCACCATGGCATCTGTCAACATAGTTTTCGTGAGGACCTCTGCCGAGATACTCTACCTTGTCATACTCATTCTTAAGCGGGAACACAACGGATATTTCGGGAATTTCCGGCAAGCTCTCATCACACTCAAAGACATAATCAACGTGCATACCCTTTGATGTAATTGTAAAGAGTAGTTTTCCCTTGCTTACCGGTGCTGTAGGTACAGTGAAGCCAACCTCAACCGTAACCTTGTCTTTTTCCTTTTTGATTTCGCCGATACCCATTGAAGCACATTCGCCTGCGTATCTCCAGGTACCGCAGCGTACCTGCTGCTTGTTGCCCTTGTCGTTATCTGTAAGTGCTCTCCAGAAGTTAATCTTGACATTCTTCGACAAAAGCTCTTTTCCGTTTTTCTTTATGGAATAAATATCGTGTGTTCTTCTTGAGAAGTTAACCTCAATATCGCCACCGTAAACACAAATTGTACCGTAGGTTGTCTTAACAAACATTTCCTCGCCCGAAAGGTCTGTCTTTTTATTTTTGTGCTCGTTAGCCACAGCTTGTGCTTTTGCAACAACGTGTCCTGCCTTTGCCCAAGATGTATTTTCCATAAGCTCAAAGATAAGATTGAGATACCATTCCGTATCGCAGCTTACGTCAAGCTCGAGATTTACCGTCTTTGTTTCACCCGGCTCTATATCAAGCAGCATATCGCCGTTTTGAAGCACCTTGTTTTTGCTTATAACCTGGTAGTGGAAATTGAAGGCATTGAGATTTGTGAAAAGAAACTCGTTTGTAATTTCCACAATTCCTTTTTCTATATCAACAACATTAAATCTTACGTTTTGATAAAGGCGTTTCATCTCTAAAATCTTCGGGCTTATCTTTCTGTCGGCAAAAACAAGACCGTTTCCGCAGAAATTACCGTCGTGAGTTTTTTCGCCGCTGTCTCCACCGTAGCCGATAAACGACGTACCGTCCGATAGCTTAATTCTTACGCCCTGGTCAACGAAGTCCCACACAAACACACCGAAAAAGCCCTTATATTTATCCATAAGCTCGAGATATTTTTCGTTGCCGCCGCAGGAGTTACCCATAGCGTGTGAGTATTCGCAAAGCATCCAAGGCTTGTCTGTATGCTCTGTCATAGATATTTCCAAATCCCAAGGGGATGGATACATTCGAGAATACACATCTGTAACGTTCTTGTCAAAGTCAAAGGTTTCGTCTGCCCAAATTGACTCGTAGTGAACGGGCCTTGTGTCCACACTGTGCAGATAATCGTGCATTTTAAGGAAGTTTTCACCACCACTGCACTCGTTACCGAGCGACCAGATAATAACACTCGGGTGATTTTTGTCTCTTTCGTAAAGCGATGTTATTCTGTCCATACAGGAATTTTCCCAAATATCCATACCATCGGGAATAAGCGGAGCTTCCTTGCCCATAAATCTCGTACCGTGGCTTTCGAGATTATTTTCGTCGATAACATAAAGACCATACTCGTCGCAAAGGTCATACCAATAAGGGTCATTAGGGTAGTGTGATGTACGAACAGCATTTATGTTATGCTTTTTCATTATAAGAACGTCCTCAAGCATAACCTCTTTAGGTACTGCTCTGCCTGTGTCGCAGGAAAACTCATGACGGTTTGTACCCTTTAAGAGTATTCTCTTGCCGTTATAATACAAAACGCTGTCTTTTATTTCGATGTGTCTGAAGCCCGTCTTTGTGCTTACATATTCTAAATATTCGCCCTGCTCGTTTCTCAAAGCGATAACAACTGTGTAAAGATAAGGCTGCTCTGCACTCCAAAGGCTTATATAGCCGAGAGTAGCGCTGAGAGTTATCTGTGTTGCGTTTTCAGATGTAATACTGTCTGTTGCAACAATATCCCCGTTCATATCAAATACGGACATTTCACATTCGGTAATTTCACCGCTTGCAAGAAGCACGTTTGCTTCTATTTTGCCGTTTTTGTAGTTTACGGTATCAGGAAGTGCCGAAACCTTAAAATCTTTTACGTGTTGCTTTGCAACCGTGTAGATATATACATCTCTGAAAATACCCGAAAGACGGAAGAAGTCTTGGTCCTCAAGCCAAGAGGACGTACTCCAGCGATGAACTTCGAGAGCCAGCGTATTCTCGCCCTCATGTATAAATTCCGTTATATCAAATTCACTTTGTCTGAAAGAGCCCTCGCTGTATCCTACGGCAGTACCGTTTATGTAAATATAATATGCACCCTCAACACCCTCAAAGGATATTATAACCTTATCCCTTTTGTAGTTTTCCGGCAAGGTGAATTTTTTGATATAGCAGCCGACAGGGTTGAAGCCGTCGGGAGCGAACGGCATTTGAGGCTCATTTATTCTTTCCCAAGGATACTGAACGTTGGAATAAATGTGCATATCGTAGCCGAGTGATTGCCATGAGGACGGCACGGGGATAGTGTCCCAATCGTCGCACACATAATCCGCCTTGCTGAATGCAGGCTCTTTTTGCTCGTCGTTTTCATAAAATCTGAATTTCCATTCACCGTTTAAGCTGAAATACCTTTCGGACTTTTCTCTTACACATTTCTTTGCAAGTGAAAGGCTGTCGTAAGGAATAAATGTTGCTCTTGAGGGCAGACGGTTAACACCTGTTATTGTCGGGTCGTCGTGCCATTCGGTAAAGCCGTTGATTTTTGTTTTCATAATGATACCTCTTTTCGTGCAATATCATTTTTATTAATGGTATTGAAATGATGTATTCGCCTTTCAGGGGCGATTTTATAATTACGTTAGGTCGTTGAATGTTTCATTTTGACGAGCAACAGCCGCCCTTACAAAGAACTGTTTTTATCGGCAGAGTAAAAAGCTAACCGTTTCGCCGATAATTCCGAATCTCGAATTTTCAAACGCCTAACTCCTAACTGTTAAAGCCTTTACTGCTTTACTTTACATTAACCTTGTTTTCCATAATATATCCCGTGGCAAACAAAAGACCTAAAGCCACTAAAGCACTAAAAATGGTACCGCCTATACCGTAGGTTACAAGTGTATCTGCCTGATAGCCCATATTATGAAACGCAAAATATACCTTTTCGTAGCTCACATTAAATGTAAGAGGCACTATGGTTGTAAGATAATTACTTACTGTGTTGACAAACAAAAACACAGTAAAGAAAATAAGTCCGCCGTAAAATTTAGGGTGTGCCTGCAAGGCTCTTGTATTTGCAACCGTAACTGCAAAGTATACATAGCCTACATAGGTTAAAATGGTTAAAATTGCAACAATGGCTACCACAACCAAAAACTGTGCAATAACTGTGCCTGACGGGAGCATTTCGAGAATACCGCTAACGGAAATTGCACTGAGCAGGGTGTCCATAATTTCACCCGTTCTCTCCTTTGCGTAAAAGAAGATAAGCACATAAGTTAAAGCCATAATTATAAAGCTCAACACTATCCACATAAAAGATACAAGCACCTTTGAAACTAATAGTGTACTGCATTTCACGGGAAGTGTAAAGGTAAGGTAGCCTTGCCTTGAATAAAGTGTATCGTAAAAATTCTTTACAACAGATACCAGCGTTACAATAACGCAGGCTATTCCCGTTATGAAAAGTGCAAAGCAACCAAGAGAGCCGATAAACGCTGAATCCATTAAAAGCGAAAGTCCCATAACAGCCGCAACGCAAGCTACAGCTGCGTATATAGCCATAGTGTATCTCGCAGAATGCTTTATTTCGTGTTTTATAAGTTTAAATAGCATAAGAGAACACCTCCAAGAAAACATCCTGCACCGTTTTGCCCTTTTCACGAAGCTCATCTACGTGAGAGTTGACTATAACCTCACCCTTGCTTATCATAAGCACTCTGTCGAAAATTCTTTCAACATCGCTGATGAGATGTGTGGAAAGAAGCACCGTTGCACCCTTTGAATAATTGTTAAGTATAATGTCAAGCACCTTGCTTCTCGTTGCAGGGTCAATACCACCGAGTGGCTCGTCGAGAATGTAAAGCTTCGCTCTTCTGCTCATTATAAGTATAAGATTAAGCCTTTCTTTTTGACCCTTTGACATTGTTTTGAGCTTTTGCGACATTGAAAGCTCAAAATCAGTTACCATTGAAATTGCCTTTTGCTTGTCAAAATCTTTGAAAAAATCTGTGTAATACTCTATAGCATCGCTGACCTTCATCCAATCGGGTAAGGGTGAAGTGTCCGGCAAATAGGATATAATGCTTTTTGTGTATACACCTATTTCCTCGTTGTCTATTTTTACCGTACCCGTATGGTCCTTTATAAGACCTGTCAAAATTTTGATAAGTGTAGTCTTACCGCAGCCGTTAGGGCCGAGAAGTCCCACAACGTCGCCCTCACCTATTGAAAAGCTGACATCACGAAGCACTACATTTTTGCCGTATGATTTTTTAAGTGAAGAAACTTTTATGATTTCCGACATATTCCTGTCGCTTCCTTTCCTGCTGTAATTTTACTGTTATTTTTTCAAAACCGAAATAGCTGTGCAAACAAAGGCACAAAGTGCGTGAATAATAATTATTGCCATCGGGTTCAAAAGTGATGAAACGTTAATGAACACCGCCGAGATAAGCAGCATAAAGAAGATAAGCTGCATTGCAATATTAAGACCCAAAAGCATTCTGTCGGCGTCAAAAATTCTGTGGGCGAAGCTTGCAAGCAAAAACGCACTCTTTCTTTTAGCAACCGACACAAGACCGCTACCCTTTCGCATACTTCTGTTGAGTCTGTACTCGCTCATTAAGGCTGCGCCGTCCTTGTTCAAAATTTTAATTGATGAAACATCAATATCGAGCTTTGAGGAAATCATATTTTCTCTGAGCGTAGGCTCTTTTGATGTTAGGATAAGCAGCATACCCGTTCTGTTAAACGCTGCCGAAGCCTTTTTAATGCCCTCACGAAGTGTGTAGTCAACAACGAAGGTTGCAGAAATAATACCGTCAACCGCAACATAGAAAACGCTCTTTCCCTTGCCGTAAGCCTTTTCCTCTGCCTCACTCGGTGCCAACACCTTATATTTAGCAAGAAGCTTTCGGTTTCCGATAAGAACCTGTCTTCCGAGTACCTTTGAAACATAGCCTGCACCCGGTAAAAAGTCGGAAATTTCAGCCACAGGCAGCTCGCTTAAAGAGTTTTCAAAATCGGCAAAAGCCGGATAAATAAGGCTGTTTGCACCTTTGAGTGCCGATACTGTCAGTACGGCTGCTTCATTTCTTGAAACTCTGGCACCCGGAACACCTCTGAATCTGGTAACTTCGGCGGTAAAGATATCCGACACGTCCATAATAACAGCGTTTGATTTACCTATTTTCTCTACACTATCAAAGCTTAATACACCTGCGCCCTCAACATTAAGCTCCTTGTTTTTTCTGTAAAGCAACATCGTTCTTGAAAACTCGCAAGTGTTTGGCCCGCAAAGGCACGCACAGGAAACGAATGCCGTGAAGAACGAAGACAGCTCTGCACCTCTCAGGTATGACAAAACACCGCAGAAAACGCTGGCTAAAAGCACTGCCATATAAACAATGCTGTAAAACTTACCGTCAAAGCTTCTTTGTCCCATATCTGCCGAAAGGCTGTCTATGGTATTTGCTTTGGCGCAATAAAGCAGCTTTTCCTTGCCTTTTTTGGCAAGACCTGCTGCAAGAAGTGAGCTGTCCTTTGCATCGTCTACCGTGTGAATGGTGTCAAGACTTGTGCTTTTTGAAAACAGCGCAATATTTCTTAAGGTCATCTTGCATTTAAGATTTTCACTTATAACACTTACAAGTATTGCAAGCACTGCATAGATATTGAAAAGTACACCACCCGAAAAGCCGCTGATGCCTGCGCTTATTGTGTACGCATTATGAATCAGTACGAAAAGGCAAACTATAAAAAGTGCCGTATCGCTGTTTGGGGACATATTTTTAAAAGACTTAAAAGCTCCTGCTATTCTGTCAAAGGCTACAATGCACGAAAGCACAAGACACACAAGATTAGCTATGCCGTAAACCAACGCTCCGTTAGAGAACATAAACTCCAAAGGATTGTCCTTTGTATAAAGCTTCGGCAAAATATAAAGAATTAGTGTTATAAAGCTCAAAGCATAAAGAAGGGCAAGCTGAATTTTTTGTCTTTTGAGATTCTTTATAAGCCTTTTTCTAAGGCTCTTTGCGTTGACAAGCAGCTGTTCTTTTTTCTTTTTCTTGGCTTTTTTCTTCATAGAATGAACACTTTTGCCCTCGGCAGAAAAAACACCCGATTCGCCCGATGTATTGCCTGCTTTCTCTGCTGCATCGAAAATATCGCCGTGCTCATCTGCGTCAAGACTGTCTGCAAAGCTTACACCGTCGCCGTTTTGGGTACGTGTCTGCTCGAATATAGGCTCGTCGTTTCCGACATCCTCTTGCAGCACACGAAATTTGTGAAGGAACTCCTGTCTTTCTTCGGATGAATTTAGTATCGCTTCTTCGTTTTGAGCGTAAACTACATTATCGTCCTCTATAGTTACCTTTTTCTTTTTTGTTCTAACCGGCTCTGTGGTCTCAGCGTCCGTTTGTACAGCTTCAGCTTCGCTTTCAACAGATGCCTTTTTATCTGTAGCAGATGTACTTGCTATCGGGTCAATTCCCATAGATTTCAAGAAAGCGTCGAAGTCGCCTATAAATCTGCTTTCTTCGTTCTCGTCACCTAATGATGTGTCCACATTGAAAGCATCACCGTAGTTGTTCGAGGTATTTTTATTTTCAGACATTTTCTTTATTCCTCTCTATTCAAAAGTTACTTTGCCTTTATTCCGAGTCTTTGTCTTGCCACCTCATACATAAGTACGCTTGAAGCGACACTTGCGTTAAGTGAGGTTATCTTACCGAGCATCGGAAGCGATACAACAAAATCGCTCTTTTCCTTAACAAGACGGCTGACGCCTCTGCCCTCAGAGCCTACAACCAAAGCTACAGCGCCCGAAAAATCGGTTTCGCACCAATTCTGACCGTCCATATCTGCGCAATATACCCAAAGGCCTCTTTTTTTGAGATCCTCAAGGCAAGACGGAATGTTGCTCACTCTTACAACGGGTACGTATTCAACTGCACCTGCCGAAGCCTTGCCTACCGCCCAGGAAAGAGATGCATTTCTTCTTTTCGGGATAATTACACCGTGAGCACCCGTACATTCGGCAGTACGGATAACTGCACCGAGGTTATGAGGGTCCTCAAGCTCATCGCAAACAATGATAAACGGTTCTTCCCCTCTTTCTTTTGCAAGAGAAAAGATATCCTCAAGCTCGGCATACTCGTGAACGGCAACAAAGGCAGCCACACCTTGATGATTTCCCATATTGCACATATAGTCAAGCTTCTTTTTGTCAACTTCCTTTATAACAACGCCCTTTTCACGGCACTCGGCAATAATTCTGCCTATAGAGCCGTTTCTTTCACCCTTGAGCACAAGCAAGGTATCAATTGCTCTGTCGCTTGCGAGTGCTTCAAGAACTGCGTTTCTGCCAACGATTAAATTTGTATTTTCTGCACTGTTATTATTTTGCATTTTATCACCACATTTTTTTATATATAAAATTACTTATAATTAGAATTATTATAGCATAGAGATTATATATCTAATTTACAATTTAGAAATATAATAATTAAAGAGTGGCTGTAAATCAATACATTTTTGATTTATTTTATAAAAAGGCTTGAAAGAAAAAAGTTTTCTTGGCATAATAGTATGCAGTAAACAAGCGAAAGGGATATAAGACAATGTTTTTTAAAAAAGAAAAGGAATTTGCTTCTAATTTTGATTATATGATTGTGGGACTCGGCAACCCCGGTACACAGTACGAAAACACAAGACACAACGCAGGCTTTATATGCGTTGATGCGCTTACAGAAAAGTACGGCATTTCCGTTAAAAAGCTCAAATTCAAGTCGCTTATCGGCGAGGGAAGAATAAACGGCAAAAGATGCCTTATCGTAAAGCCGCAGACCTTTATGAATTTAAGCGGTGAGGCTGTAAGAGACGCTGCGCAGTTTTACAAAATCAAGCCCGAAAACATCATTGTAATCTTCGACGACATAAGTCTCGACCCCGGCAAAATGAGAATCAGAAGAAAAGGTACGGACGGTGGCCACAACGGCATAAAGAACATCATCTATCATCTTGCGAACGACAATTTTCCGAGAATTAAGGTCGGTGTCGGTGCGAAGCCGAACCCTAATTACGACCTTGCGGATTGGGTGCTTTCACGCTTCACAAAGGATGAAATGAAGCTTATTGAAAAGGCTGCAGAAAACTCAATCGGCGCTGTGGAATATATGGTGTGCGGCGAAATTGACAAGGCTATGAGTGAGTTTAATAACAAATGAGCAGGTTCGATTAACCTGCTTTTTGTTATTAAAAGTAGGGAGTAGTAAGTAGCAAGTAGCAAGGAAAACGGCCACGGAGAATTTTCCGTAGCCGTTTTTGTATTTTAAAATAGTTTCCAGTTTGAAACATCGCATTGACCGTATTTGTTATCCCCCACAGCCATAACCGTTCCGTCTTTTTTGAGACCTACTGTATGATACCAACCTGCCGAAACTGCAACCATATCTTTCCAAGATGAAACATCGCATCGACCGTTTACGTTCCAACCCACAGCTACAACCGTTCCGTCTTTTTTGATGCCTACTGTATGAAAGTAACCTGCCGAAACTGCAACTATATCTTTCCAAGATGAAACATCGCATTGACCAGAGCTGTTCCGACCCACTGCTACAACCGTTCCGTCTTTTTTGATGCCTACTGTATGATCGACTGCCGAAACTGCAACTATATCTTTCCAAGATGAAACATCGCATTGACCGTATTTGTTATCACCCACGGCTACAACCGTTCCGTCTTTTTTGAGACCTACTGTATGCCCACCACCTGCCGAAACTGCAACTATATCTTTCCAAGATGAAACATCGCATTGACCTTTATCGTTAGCACCCACAGCTACAACCGTTCCGTCTTTTTTGAGACCTACTGCATGGCAC
>CAZNQI010000036.1:0-11717 GCA_964575375.1 uncultured Faecalibacterium sp. | reverse complement strand
TGGAACTAAAGATGTTATAAAGAATATGAATCTGACTCTTGAAGCAGGAAACACTGTTGCGTTGGTTGGACTTAACGGTGCAGGCAAAACAACTCTTATTAAGCTTATAACCCGTCTTTACGACCCTACAGAGGGTGTAATTCTTCTCGACGGAAAGGATATAAGAGAATACGATTTAACGGAGCTTTATTCTCTTTACGGTATTATCTTCCAGGATTTCGGCAAGTATTCCGAAACGGCAGGAGATAACATTGCTTTCGGCAGTATTGCAAAGGAAAAAACAGAAAAAGCTGTAAAGAAAGCTGCAACTCATTCCGGTGCAGATGCGTTTATTGAGGCTATGCCTATGAAATATGACACACCTCTTACTCGTGTGTTTGAAAAGGACGGACGTGAGCTGTCGGTCGGTCAATGGCAAAAGCTTTCCGTTGCAAGAGCTTTTTATTCCGATGCTGATATACTTATACTTGATGAGCCTACAGCTTCACTCGATGCTATTGCAGAGCAGGAGATCTATAGCCAATTTGATGCACTCAGAAAAGACAAAACAAGTGTCTTTGTATCTCACAGACTTTCAAGTGCAACCACAGCAGATGTTATTGTTGTGCTTGAAGAGGGCAGTGTGGTTGAAATGGGCAGCCATGACGAGCTTATGGCTAAAAAAGGAAAGTATCACAAGCTCTTTACGGTGCAAGCATCACGTTACCAAAAAAAGCACAATGACGACGAGCTCGGTGAGTTCCCGCCTTCTTCTGACGGTATGCCGCCGTTCCCGCACCAAGGAGGCTTTCCGCCACCTGCACCGAACGGACAAAGACCTCCGTTTCCGCCAAACGGACAAAGGCCTCCGTTCCCGCCGAAAAAATAAGGCTGTGCAACTAATATTTAAATGTAAAATGCAAAATTGCTGACGAAACGGTTAGCTTTTTGATTACCGGTTTTAAAATCAATCGCAAATTGAAGGGACTGCCCACTAAGCGCAGTCCCTTTTTTAGCCTATTGTGAGCCTTACAAAGAACGACGACAGCACAAGGCTTAAAAAATCTGCCGTAAGTCCTGCAAAAAGAGTGTGCCGTGTGTTCTTTATGCTGATTGCAGAGTAGTAAACGGTAACAGCGTAAAGCGTTGTATCGGTTGAGCCCATAACAACAGAGGCAACCTGCCCTATGAATGAATCGGGGCCGTACTGCTTCAGTACACTTTCAAAAAGCGAGAGTGAGCCACCACCGGAAATAGGACTTAAAAGTCCTATGGGCGTTATTTCGTCGGGAATACCGAAAAGATTTGTTATGGGTGAAAGTAAAGAGGAAATAAGATTCATAGCACCGCTTTGTCTTAGCATTGTAACGGCGACAACAAGTCCCGTTATGCTGGGCAAAAGCTCGTATAATGTAAAAAGTCCCTTTTTTGCTCCTTGCATAAAGCAGTCGAAAACCTTAACCCTTTTAAACAGACCGAAAAGGACGATTATAACCACCATAGACGGCAAAACATAGTTGCCGAGCGTATCAAGCAAGCTTTTCACCACCTAAAGAACGCTTTTTTATTTTACAACCTAATTTTGCCACAGCAACAGCAGCAAAAAGAGCGCAAAACGATGTTAGTATGGATGCGGGCATAATAGACATAGGACTTTGGGAGCCGTATTGCCCTCGAAGCGTTGCAACCGTTGTTGGTATGATGTGCATGGCGGCAGTATTCATAACAACAAAAACCACCATTTCGTCGCTCGCCGTATCCCTGCTCGGGTTTACCGTTTGCATTCGTCTCATCGCTTCAAGTCCCAATGGAGTGGCGGCGTTGCCGAGTCCCAGAATGTTAGCGGTTATGTTCATAGAGATTGCTTCAAGTATGTACTTTTCTTTCTTAAGCTTCGGGAAAATAAGTGCCATAACGGGTCGCAACGCCTTGCTGAATATTTCTGTTATACCTGCTTTGTCAGCTATTTCCATAATGCCTCCCCAAAGACACAGCATTGCTAAAAGTTTTGTTAAAAGGCTTACGCTTTCGGTTGCTCCGTCTATAACGGCGGCAGAAAGCGAGGACATATTTCCCGTTACAACAGCGGAAACAAAGGATAATATCAAAAGTACGGGAAAAACATAATTCATCATAAAAATCACCTTATATAATCTATATTATATATATATCAAAGATAATACAAAAAAATTGCGACAAAAATGTGATTTATTTTTACAATTTACTTGATTTTTTTGATAAGAAGTGATATTATTTAACCGTGGAAAAACATCTCTTGTGTCGAGGAGGTGGTCGGGACGCAGATTGATGCAAGATTAGAAAGACTCAGAAAGAAAGCAATGAAGCTACCGCTTAGTCCCGGTGTATATATAATGAAGAATAAAAACAAGAAGATTATATACATCGGAAAAGCCAAGAAGCTTAAAAACAGGGTCAGCCAATATTTCGGTTCTCAAAGCAAACACTCTGTCAAAGTATTGAAAATGGTTGAAAATGTTGACGATTTTGATTATATAATGACAGACAGTGAATTTGAAGCACTTGTTCTTGAATGTAGTCTTATAAAACAAAATATGCCTAAATACAACATTTTGCTGAAAGACGATAAGGGCTACAGCTTTATTAAAATCAATTCGGAACCATGGGGTAATGTTTCGGCTGTTTTCAGAAAAGACGATGACGGGGCTGAATATCTCGGCCCTTATATGGGCAACTATTCTGTTACAAATGTTGTAGGGCAGGCGAGAGAGGTTTTCCTCTTACCGAGTTGCAATAAAGCCTTTCCGAGAGATATCAGGAAAAACAGCAGACCGTGTCTTAATTTCTTTATCAAAAAGTGTTCTGCTCCCTGTGCAGGTAAAATTTCACTTGAGCAATATACGGAAAACTTAAACGGTGCAATAGAATTTGTTAAAAGCTCAAGCACACAGATGATAAAGAAATTAAACGAGCAAATGCTTGCAGCTTCGGAAAATCTTGAGTTTGAAAAGGCTGCAAGACTTCGCGACAGAATAAGAGCAATCGAAAGAATATCTGCAAGGCAAAAGGTTGTAGTTGACGGAAGCGTTGAAGAGGACGTTTTCGCAATTGCACAAAGAGACCGTAAGGCGTGCTGTGCAGTGCTGTCCTTCAGGCAAGGACTTTTGGTATCAACGAAGCATTTTATCGTGGACAGCTACTTGTCCTTTGAAGAGATGCGATATGAAATCATTATGGCGTATTACTCTGCGGGAATGCAAATACCTGCGTTAGTTGTTGTTGACGGTGATGTTGAAAGCCAAGAGCTCGTTGAGCAGTACCTCACAATGCAAAGAGGTAAAAAGGTTCAAATTTTAAAGCCACAGCGAGGGCAGAAGGTCAAGGTTATGGAAATGTGCCTTCAAAATGCGGCGCAAAAGCTCGGCGAGCATTTGGGTAAGCTCGGAAAAGAAACTGCTGTTTTGGATGAGCTTAGAAAAATTCTCGGACTTCCAAGGGTTCCCGAATACATTGAAGCGTACGATATTTCTCACACGGGCGGCAGCGATAACGTTGCAGGTATGATAGTGTTTAAAAACGGACATCCGTACAAAAAAGCCTATAAGAGATTTGCAATAAAAGGCTTTGAGGGGCAGGATGATTACGGCTCAATGAAAGAAGTAATTTCAAGGCGCCTTAACCGTTATGTTGAACAGGCTGATACAAATGAGGGCTTTGGCAGACTTCCTGACCTTATACTTCTTGACGGCGGACAAGGGCAGGTAAACGCAGTTAAGCCTGTTATCGAAGCGTTTGGTCTCGATATCCCCGTTTTCGGTATGGTTAAAGATTCAAAGCACAAAACCAGAGCAATTGCAGACGGCGGCGAAGAAATCACTATTAATTCCACAAGAATGGTTTTCACTTTAATTTCAACAATTCAAGAAGAGGTGCACCGTTTTGCTATTTCTTACCATAAGCAAAAGCACACCTCAAAGGCTGTTTCAACCTCACTTACTGCTATCAGTGGTATAGGGCAGAAAAAAGCTGCTGTATTATTAAACCATTTTAAAAGTATAACAAAAATCAAGAACGCAACATTATCCGAATTGGAATCTGTTAAGGGTATTACCAAAAAAGATGCCAAGGCGATATATGATTGGTTTTTGGATAAAAAATAACCACAGAAAGGATGTTTTATTATGTATAATGTTAATGTTGGAGAGAATTTAAGAAAGATAAGAGTAGCTCATAAGCTTACTCAAAACGAGGTCGCAGAAAGTCTCGGACTTGAAAGAAGCACATACACCTGCTACGAAATCGGCAAAACCGAACCGTCTATCAAATCACTTTTGAAAATGGCTAAAATGTACAATGTATCGGTGTCTCAGCTTGTAAACGACTGTGAAGAGGAAGCACCTCAGGGTGTTAAGGTTGTGGCAGGCGAATTACTGTCTGCAGAAACAGACCCTATTTCTCTTCTCAAAAAGGACGAAAGACTTTTGCTTGTTGCATACAGACTTTTGAACGAAAAGGATAAGGAAGAGGTATTGAAAAAAATAAGAGATGTAATAAAATAATGTTTCACTTTTTTAAAATATCTTGACAAATTATTAATAAACATATATACTGAAATTACTAATTAAAAGGAGGAATTTCCAATGAAAAAATTATTAGCATTAATTCTCGCTCTTGTTATGGCATTTTCTGTTTGTACAGTTGCTTTCGCAACAGATGATGCAGTAGCAGAAGACACAGAAACCACTACACCTGTTGACAGTGAAGAAACAGCTGAGGGCGAAGAGGACGCATTAGCTTGGCTTCTTGACCTTCCTTTCTGGACAGTTGGCCCTGCTTTGAAGTTTGCTAAGATTGCTCTTAAGCTTGTTAAGGTTTATGTTAAGCTCGCAATAATCTTTGGTGTTATAGATGAAAATGATATCATCGGACAAATTGAAGATCTTATTGCAGGTGCAGTAGGCGGTACTGAAGAGGAAGTAACAGATCCTGTTGTTGAAGAAGAAGTAACACAAGCACCCGAAGCTGCATAAAAATCAGCAAGGGACTGCCCGTTAAGTGCAGACTAAAAACAAAATAAAAGCGGATATTTTTAAGTAGATTTTTTCACTTAAGGATATCTGCTTATTTTTTATTATGTTTTTATCGCCGTTTAATAAAAGATACTTCTGCTTTGTTGGGAAAAGACAGCTGCGGTGTAGTGTATATACTTGCAAAAAAAGAAAAAATACGATATAATAATAAAGTTATATTACTAATTTTAAAATTAAGGAGTATTAATTGTATGTTAAAAAGGATGTTAAGCGTTTTGTTGGCAACCGTTTTAATTTTCACATCTGTTTTTGCATCAGGCTTTGGTGTGAGCGTTAAAGCAAGTTCTGACACAAAGGATATACTTACTTCTCTTGCAACAAAATTTCCTCACGGTAAGTATTGGAATCACATGGGCTCGGAAAATAATCCCGATAAGGTAACCGACACTCCTTGTGCAGACCACGGCAACTGCAATTGGGTTGAAAATTCTTGTAATTGCAACAGCTTCGATAATGCAATACAATGTATGGGCTATGCACATAAAATTGCTTATGAAATTGTAGGCTCATCTCCGAGAAATACTTTTACTAAATCCACCACCTTGGATGTTTCAAAACTGCGAGTTGGTGATATTATTCGCTACAGATGGAACGGACATTCAATTTGTGTAACGGGTGTAAACGGAACCAAAATATCGTTTACGGACTGCAATTGGATAGGCAAATGCCAAATAAGATGGGATGTTATGGACGTATCCGATATAGTAGGCTTTACTTATGTTCTTCACCATGAGGATAACAACAGAAAAAACAAGGATATTTATTTCTTCCAAAACGTTGAAAGCTCAAAGGTTAATATCGAGGAGGAAACAGCATACGAAGAATGGAAAATGATGCAGGATGCTAATCTTAATATCAGAGCCACAAGATCTGTTTCCGCTAATGTTGTAGGTCAAATAAGCGGCGGTACAACCTTTAAGGTGTACGATAAATACTTCGACGGTGAATTTCTTTGGGGCAAGATTTTGGTAGGCACAACAATCGGCTGGTGCGCACTTAACTACTCCGAGTACATTGAAGGCTCGCTCGAAAAGCCGAATTTTACAAATAAAGAAGAAAATTATCTCGTTAACCAAAAATTTACTCTTAAATGGAGCGAGGTGCCGGGTGCAACAGCCTACACGCTTTATATTTATAATTCGGACAAAAAGCTTGTTAAACAATACAGTACAAGCGGCACTAAAAAATCAATCACCTTGGATACAACGGGAAAATATTACGTTAAGGTTAAAGCAACCAATGACATAACACCATCGTGGAAAAGTGTCGGCAAGCAGGTGTCGTTTAATGTTGTAGGTGAATTTGTAAGAGTCAAGTCCGTATCTGTTTCAAAGACATCTTTAAGCATTGCAAAGGGCGGTACATATACTTTGAAAACGACTGTAAAGCCGTCTGATGCTACAAACACTGCGCTTACATATACAAGCAGTAATACTAAGGTGGCAACTGTATCCTCGGGTGGTAAAATAACGGCAAAAGGCTTTGGCAAAACAGTTATCACCGTTAAGTCGAACGATACGGGCGCTGTTGCAAAATGCACAGTAACGGTAATTCCCGGCACGGTTACGAACATAAAGCAGACGGGCTCTTCAACAGGTACTGCAACTGCCACTTGGAAAAAGGTTAGCGGTGCCACAAAATATGTAATTTATAAATACAATAATTCAACCGATAAATACGAAAAGTACGCCACTACAACAAACAATACATATAAATTCTCTTTCACTGCAAATAAGAGTATAAAGATTAAAATCTACGCTTATGCAAAGTCCGGCGATGTAACATATAAGAGCGCGGCTTCGGCAGCAGTAACCTTGTATTCCGGCACGAAAATTCCTGCTCTTACAGTAAAAAGCGGAAAAAATTACGCAAAGCTTTCCTGGGAAAAGGTGAGTGGCGCCACGGGATATATAGTTTATATGTATAAAAACGGTGAGTGTGTAAAAATCGCAACCGTTTCTTCGGGCGACACAACAAGCTACACCAAGAAGGGTCTTACCTCTAATAAGACATATACCTTCAGAGTCAGAGCAATTAAACAAGCTTCAAACATTACTGCATACGGTTCTTATTCCAAAAAGGTATCTGTAAAGGTTAAATAAAACGACAAAGAATTTAAGGAGACGATAATATGAAATTACCAGCATATCCTATTGCAACTATCGACCCGCATTTCAGCATTTGGTCAAGAGCTGACGAACTCACACAAAAGGATACAGACCTTTGGTGTGGTATTAAAAAGAGAATTGAGGGTAAGGCTGTTGTGGACGGCAGAGCCTACCGCTTTTTAGGAACGGGAGACGGTGTTTCTCTTGAGCAAAAGGATGCAATTATAACACCGTATGTCAGTGAATATGTTTTTGAAAACGAGAGCTTCTGTCTGTGCTTTAAAACGTGGTCGCCGTTCTTGTTTTCCGATTTGCATTTGTTCAGCACGCCTTGCGCTTATTTTGATGTAACAATTAAATTCAAGGACGAAAACAGCCATTCTGCAACGGTTGAATTTACTGCTTTTGAAGAGCTTTGCCAAGGCAAAAGAGCAAAGTCTGTTACAAAGTATAAGGAAAGATTTGAGGGCCTTTGCGTTGTAGAAATGGGCAAAACGAAGCAAGAGCCTTTGAATGATTCGGGCGACACTTATGCTGCCGATTGGGGTTATGTATGTCTTTGCGGCGAAAAGTGCGGCGTAAACAGAAAGGGTATAACCGTTTCTGCCGATAAGAAGGCTTCGGGCACAATCGACTTCAGCTTCATTTTAGCTTATGACGATGTGTATTCAATTAATTATTTCGGTCAAGAGCTTAAAGGTCTTTGGACAGAGAAATTCGGTACTATTGAACGAGCAATGAAATATTGCACGGAAAATCACGATGATATTTTTGCTGAAATAAGAAAGCAAGAGGAAATGATTTTAAGCGACAGTGAGGAGTACGGTAAGGATTATCAAGCTATCCTTTCGGCTGCTGCAAGGCAGGTTCTTGCAGGACATAAGCTTGTAAGAAACAATGAGGGACAGCTTTTATATCTTTCAAAGGAATGTCATTCCAACGGCTGTATCAACACGGTTGACGTGTCTTATCCTGCCGTACCGATGTATTTGCTCTACGCTCCCGAGCTTGTTAAGGCTATGCTTGTAGGTATCTTCCATTTTGCGAATATGCCTTTGTGGAAGGCTGAATTTGCACCGCACGATATCGGCAGATATCCGCTCGCTTGCGGTCAGGTTTATGCTTTGAAGCCTCATAAGCACATTGTTCCTCACAAGATGAGCTATAAAACCATTTATAAAAGTAAGAGTATGAGTATCTATATGGAAGAGTTCCAAATGCCTGTTGAGGAGTGCGGAAATATGCTCATTATGACATACGCATACTTTAAGGCTACAAATGATATCGCCTTCGTTAAGGAAAACTTTGAAACCCTTACTATGTGGGCAAATTATCTTAAAGACAAGGGTGTTGTTCTCGACAATCAGCTTTGTACTGATGACTTTGCAGGCCACAGTAAAAAGAACGTGAACCTTGCAATCAAGGGTATAATGGGAATTGCTTGTTTTGCAAGACTTTGCGACGCTTTGCAGGTGGGGCACGACTTTGCTGACCTTGCAAAGGACTACGCAGATGAGCTTTGCGCAGCTTGTAATTATGACGGCGGACACTTGCCGTTCAGCGTTGACAAAAAAGACTCTTGGAGTCTTAAGTACAATCTCGTTTGGGATAAGCTTTTCTCGTTTAATGTGTTTGACGAAGCTATTTATAAAGCAGAAAGCGAAAAGTATGTTGAACAGCTTAATGATTACGGTGTTCCGCTTGATTACAGAAAAGATTTCACAAAGACCGACTGGATGCTTTGGGCAGCTTGTCTTGATGAAACAGGTAAAAATGTAGGACGCTTCTCGAACAAAATTCTTTGCTATCTTGCAGACACAAAGGACAGAAACTGCTTTAGCGACTGGTTTGAGACAAAGGTTGCAAAGCAAAGCGGCTTTGACCACAGAACCGTACAAGCAGGACTTTGGATGCCCGTGCTTGTGAAGAAAGGCTTTTAAATGCAAAATTACTGACGAATCGCCTAAAAAAATAAAGTCCACGGGAAACATCTCGTGGCTTTGTTTTTTTGAATATAATTGTACCGAAAAGTGGCGAGTAAACTTTCTTAATTCTTATCGGCGTAGTAGTATAAAAGCTGTTTGCATTTTCTTTACTGCTTTTCCGATTTAGCCGGAAATTACGAATTTTGTTTAACATACTCACTCGGTGAAACACCGTATTCAGCCATAAAAGCACGATAAAACGCTGCGTAATCGCAAAAACCGCAATTTACCGAAGCAGTTGTAGGCTTAATGCCGCTTGATAGCATTTGCTTTGCGTTGATAAGTCTTTTTAAGGTGATGTATCTGTTAAGACTTGTACCGACAATGCTGTTAAAAATATGCGAGAGATAGTATTTGCTGACAAAAAACTCATCAGCTATGGTGGAAAGAGAAATCTTCTCGCAGTAATGCTCGTTTATATAGTCAAGCACGTTTGTAATAATTGGTGGGGTAGTCCTTTCATCCTTAAGCGTTTTACTGCCGCTTAAGGTTATTCTGTTAATCTCTATAAGAAGCATTGTAAGTATTGCTTTTGAGGAAAGGTCATTGCCGTACATAGGAGATTTTTTTTCTTCAATCAGCCCCGTGAGCTTTGAGGAAACAGAATTTTGTTGCATGGGTGTAAGTCTTAAAAGATTTGTGTGGTTTGGGTTCGTATTGTCGAAGCACCTGCTGAGACTTGTTGTATTACTGCAAAGGGAAGACAAATAGTTTTTGTTTATCCACAGAACTATTCTTTCATAAGCGTTCTGCTTTTTTGAAATTCTCGCTTGATGAAGCTCGAGTGGGTTTATGAGAAGCAAATCTCCCGAGTGAAGCTGAAAGCTTTTGCCCTCAACCGAATACTCCACACTACCGCTTATAAAAAAGTACACCTCGTAAAAATCGTGCTGGTGTACCTCAACACCCTCGAATTTAGCGTCCTTATAGTGGAAAATTTCAAAATCGTTGTCTGTCATATTTTGTCTTGGGTCAAAGGTTTGCATAGTTGCCTCCAAAATACAATTTGAATAAATCGCCCCTGAAAGGGGAAATATCAGCTGCGCTGACAGAGGGGTTAATCACCTCAAACTTATCATACAGCAATATCAACAATCAGTCAAGCAATTTTTACTATTTTCATTGTAAAATGAATGTGATAAACTTATATTGTTATTATTATGGAAAGGTGTGTGTTAATTTGAAAGAGTTTATGACCAATGATTTCCTTTTAAGCACTGATACGGCAAAAGCGCTTTACCACGATTATGCAAAGAAAATGCCTGTAATCGACTATCATTGCCACGTAAGTCCAAAGGAAATATACGAAAACAAACGCTTCAAAAACATAACCGAGGTATGGCTCGGCGGCGACCATTACAAATGGAGAATTATGCGCTCAAACGGTGTAAGTGAAGATTACATTACGGGCGACAGAAGCGACAAGGAAAAGTTTTTTGAGTTTGCAAAGGCTCTGCCAAAGGCTATCGGCAACCCGATGTATCATTGGTGCCACCTTGAACTGAAAAGATATTTCGGCTTTGAGGGCGTTTTAAACGAGGACACTGCCGAAGAGGTTTGGGCACTTTCCGAAAAGAAGCTCGCCGAGGACGATATGAGCGTCAGAGGTATCATAGAAAAAAGCGGTGTTGCCTTTATCGGTACAACCGACGACCCTATTGATACACTCGAATATCACAAACTTTTAAGAGATGATGAAAGCTTCAAAACAGTTGTGGCACCGTCCTTCAGACCGGACAAGGCTTTTCAGCTAACAGCACCCACATTCCCGTCATACATTGAAGCTCTCTCTGAGTGCTCAGGTGTGTGCGTTACCTCAATAGCTACTCTCAAGCAGGCTCTTTCAAAGAGAATCGATTATTTTAATGAGTGTGGCTGTAAGGCAAGCGACCACGGTATTAACTATTTAACATACGAAATATTAACCGAAGAAGAGCTTGACGACGCTTTCTCGAGAGCACTTAAAGGACAAGCTGTTACACAAAAGGAAATTGATGCTGTTCAAACAGAAATGCTCCTTTTCTGTGCGAGTGAGTACCACAGAGTTTCTTGGGTAATGCAGATACATTACAACTGTATGAGAAACCCGAACTCACTTATGTTCCAAAAGCTCGGCGCTGACACAGGCTTTGATATTATCGGTCCTAACAATGGCTCGGCAGCTCTTGCCAAAACCCTTGACGCTATGTATAAGAGCGAAAAAATGCCAAGAATTATTCTGTATAGCCTTGATGCAGGCGACAACGCTTTTATTGATACTCTTATCGGTGCTTTCCAGCAAAAGGGCTACCCGGGAACAATTCAGCACGGCTCTGCTTGGTGGTTTAACGATACAAGAGACGGTATGACACAGCAGATGAGAAGCCTTGCTTCACTCGGACTTCTCGGCAATTTTGTTGGTATGCTTACTGATTCAAGAAGCTTTTTAAGCTACACAAGACACGAATACTTCCGTAGAATACTTTGCTGTCTTATCGGCGAATGGGTTGAAAACGGTGAGTATCCTTGTGATATGAAAGCACTTTCAAAAATAGTAGAGGATATTTCCTTTAAAAATGCGAAAAGATTTTTCTCTT
>CAZNQI010000035.1:0-11825 GCA_964575375.1 uncultured Faecalibacterium sp. | reverse complement strand
AAGACTGCTGCTGCAGTTGTGCTGAATACTAAAAGAATCTTATTAAAGCAAAATGTCATAAACGAGCCGATTGCAACCATTGCGATTGACGGAACACCGATTTTATAAATTTCACCGATAGCCTTCAAGTCAGGCTTAAAGCCTTTTACTTGAACCTTAACTTCCTTGTTCAGCTTTTTGTTTAAGATGATACCTACAACGAAAGCTACGCATTGACCGATTACCGTTGCAACCGCAGCACCCTTAACCTCCATTTTAGGGAAAGGTCCTATACCGAAGATTAAAACAGGGTCAAGAATTATGTTAATGATTGCACCTGTCAGCTGTGTTATCATAGAAAGAGTTGTTTTTCCCGTTGCTTGCATAAGTCTTTCCATTATAACCTGACCGAAAAGACCCACAGAAGCACCGCAAACAACAGCGAGATAGTCAACACCGTAGGAGTAAATAGGCGATGATGTCTCTACCTGCGTACTGAAAAAAAGCTTTGTGCCGAAAAGAGCGAAAAGCAGGAATACAAAGGAGCTGACAACTGCAAGGAAAACACCCTGTGCTGCCATTTTTTGCACATTCTTATGATCCTTTGCACCAAGACTTCTTGAAAGCAAAGCGTTTACACCTACACCTGTACCTGTTGCAACGCCTATCATAAGATTTTGTGCCGGGAAAGCAAGAGACACCGCTGTGAGCGCATCTTCGCAGATTTGCGATACGAATATACTGTCTACAACATTGTAAAGTGCTTGCACAAGCATTGAAATCATCATCGGCAAGCTCATTGTAACAACAAGCTTTTTTATGGGCATAACGCCCATCTTGTTTTCTTTTTGCATTTTTAATCTCCTTTGCTTTTAAATTCTGATTTGCATAACCTCAACATTATAACATCTTTTTCTTTTTAAATCTACAATTTTAACGTAGGTTTTAGTTATTAAAATAAGGTATATTTTAGCAAACTTGCATATATAAACTCTTTGTATTATCCTTTAACTGCACCTGCTACAATGCCCTTGATGATGTATTTTTGACAAATAAGATAAAACACAACAATCGGAATAATTGCCAATACAAGCATAGCCATCATTGCCCCCATATCAATAGAACCGTAGCCACCCTTCAGATACTGAATAGCTATGGGTATGGTTTTATAGTCGCTGCCGATAACAAGGTACGGCAGAAGATAATCGTTCCATATCCACATTGTATTTAAAATTGCAACGGTTATTGTAGTAGGCTTCATTAAGGGAAATATTACAAGGAAAAATGTCCTTATAGGTCCACAGCCGTCTATCATTGCAGCTTCTTCGATTTCTATGGGTATGCCTTTAACAAAGCCGCTGAACATAAAAACCGAAAGTCCTGCACCGAAGCCGAGATAAAGAACCGTTATACCCAAGGGGTTGTCTAAGTTTAAGACATTTGCAGTTTTAACTGTTGTAAACATCAGCATTTGAAAAGGTACAACCATTGAAAAAACAAGGGCATAATAGGTGATTTTACAAAGCAAGGTTTGGTTTCTTGTTATATACCACGCTGTCATAGACGTGAAAACAATAATCAAAAGAACACTTACAACCGTTATGAAAAGCGAGGTTATAAAAGCCATAGCAAAGCCTGTTTTACTAAGTCCCGAAATATAGTTTTCAAAAGAAGCAAAGGTTTCGCTGTCAGGAAAAGAAAACGGCTCGCTGGTTATATAAAGCTTCCCCTTAAAAGAGTTTATAATAACAATTAAAATAGGTGAAATAAAAAGTGCAGAAAGGATAACCAGCAAAATAAAAATCAGCTTGTTTTTGTAACGTGTCATGCCTGCACCTCTTTTTTTGATGTGAGTTTCAGTTGAATTAAAGCGATAATTGCCAAAAGCAAAAAGAATATAACAGCCTTTGCCTGACCTATTCCCTGTGAGCCGATTGTGGCGTAAAAGGTTTTATAAATATCCAAAGGCAGCATAGCACTTTGCTTAGACGGAGCACCGTCCGTAAGTGCCAGGTTGGCGTCAAAAAGCTTGAATGAGTTTGTGATTGTCAGAAAAAGACAAATAGTTATAGCAGGCATTACCATTGGTATAATAACGTGTCTTAAAATATCGAAACTGTTTGCACCGTCAACCTTTGCCGCATCAATGAGATCGTGAGGAATGTTTTGTATACCGGCTATATAAATTATCATCATATAGCCTATTGTTTGCCAGTTAAAAAGCAGAATCAATCCTAAAAAGCCGTATTTTGCATCGTAGGTTATAGTTACAGAAAAGTATTGCAAAATACCGTTTAAAATCAATTGCCAAATATAACCGAGCACGATACCTCCGATGAGATTGGGCATAAAGAAAATCGTGCGAAAAATATTCGTGCCTTTGATTTTCTTGGTGAGCAGCATAGCAAGAGAGAAGGCTATAACATTTACGGTAACAACAGAAACAACGGTAAATCTAAGAGTAAAAGACAGTGCGTTTAAAAAATCTTTGTTTGAAAAGGCTTCAATATAGTTTGAAAGCCCTACAAATTGAGAATTTGTAACAGTGGTAAACTCACAGAAGGAAAGATATACACCCAAAATAAAAGGGATGACAAAAGCGATTGTGAACGCTGCCACTGTGGGCAAGGCAAAAATAGGATAGTATTTATTGCTTTTTGTTTTCAAGTTTTGCACCCCTTTGTTTGGTTTATTGTTTGTTTGCTGTCCACGACTTTTTAATCGTGTCTACAGCCTGCTCCCAGCTCATAGTGCCTTGCGCGTACTCCAAAAGAGCATTTCCGGTTTCATCCTTAAATGAAGTTGACGGGAATGAGGTGAATGCCCAAGGAATCGACTGTATATCATCCTCGTTTGCCCAAAGAAGAACCTGCTTTGCAAGAGGGTCAAAAAATTGGGCATCTTTTAAGGTTTCAAACGGTGTTACGAAGCCTAACTCCTCTGTTACATACTTCTTGCCCTTTTCCGATGAGAAAAGCCAATAAAGGAAATCTGCGCTTGCATCTTGAAGCTGTTTTGACACTTCACTGTTTATGGCAAAATAGTTTTCCGTGCCTATACATAAGCCTTGGTCATCTTCTTCACCGAGTCCCATATAAATGGGCATCATTTTAATGTTTTTTTCCGAAATTATTGTTCCGTCGAGGCTGTTGATTTCGCTGTATGACCAAGAACCGTTTTGCACCATAGCAGCTTCGCCCAAAGCAAATTCTGCCATTGAATCGTTAACACTTTTTGAGCCGACGAGCTTTTTGTCTGTTACAGAATTGTTGAGATACAGGTCGAACATATTTTTAAAGTTTTCGCTGTATTTGAAATTGAAAGCTTTTTCGGAAAGACCTGCCAAGGTGCTGTTGTTGTAATTCTCGTATTCGTCCATTTCAAAGTGGAAGGGTATATTTAAAAGGTGTGTGTTCCAACGCCATTGATTTCCGCTTGAAAAAGATGTTGATGCGAAAACACCTTTTATTCCAAGCTCATCCTTGTTCTTTTGCATATCCTCAACCAACGCTTTGAAATCCTCGAAGGAGTCGATGTCGTCCATATCGTCGAAATCTGTAGCTTTGTTTGGTAGTGCAAAGTATTTATTGGTTATTTCGTCGTTATAAATAATTCCGTAGCCTTCAATAGCGTAAGGAATACCGTATACGCCGTTTTCGTTTGAAATTGCAAGAGATTTATCGCTTAATATGGAATAAAGCTTTGTATCACTTAAGTCTGCACAATAGTTTTTCCAGCCCTCGTAGCCTATAGGCCCGTTTATTTGGAAGATAGTTGGCGGAGAGCTTTTGGCAATTTCTGATGCCAAGGTTTGCTCATAGGTGTCGCTTGCAGCGGTTACAACCTTAACCTTTACACCTGTTTCGGCTTCGTAGTCCTTTGCGATTTGTTTATAAATATCGGCAACCTCGGGTTTAAAGTTAAGAAAGTATATTTCGGTATCTTTGGTGTTTGAATTGTCGCTTACAGGTGTATTTTCTGTTGTAGTGTTTTCGTTTTGTGTTTTGCCACCACAGGCACAAAGGCTGAGACACAGGCAAAATGTCAGTATTGTTATGAGTATTTTTTTCATTTTTTTCTCCTTTCATAATCAGCATCGTGAATAAATATTGGTATAATTTAAGATTTTATTCTTTAATTTGTCGGTTAAATCATCCCCGCTTATTCTGTATTCCCAATTTGAACAGCTTGTACCCGGTGTATTTATTCTGCCGTGCAAAGCCGAATTTATATAGTCCTGCAAGGGAATAACAGCAGTGTCGCAAACACTTGAAAGAGCAGCCTTTACAAATTTTTCCGAAAGTGTATTAACACTCTTTGCACCGAAATAGTCCATTGCGAGGTTGACCGTTTTCTTGTCGCTGCCACATATCCAATAAAGCGTTGTCGGGTTGTCGTGTGTGCCTGTGTAGCAGACGAAGCTCTTTTCGTGATTGTGCGGTAAATGCTCGCTGTTTTTTTCATCAAATGCGAATTGCAGAACTTTCATACCGGGGAAGCCTGCACTTTTGAAAAAATTACGGGTTTCTTTATTTGAAAAGCCTAAATCTTCTGCAATCACAAACAAATCGGGAAAGTTTTCTTTAATCATTTGTACGAACCTTAATTTAGGACCATCGTGCCATTTGCCCTTTGATGCATCGGAGCTTTTTGCGGCTATACTGTAGTATTCAAAAAAAGCTCTGAAGTGATCTATTCTGACAGCATCAAAAAGAACAGACGCTTGCTTTATTCTTTCCTTCCACCACAAAAGAAGCTCGTTTTCGTTTTCCTGCCAATTGTAAACGGGACTTCCCCAAAATTGACCTTGAGGGTTAAAAAAATCGGGCGGACAACCCGAAACCTCGGACATTTTTTCGTTTTCATCTGTTTTAAAAAGCTTGTTTTTAAAGAAAAAATCACTGCTGTCAGCACTTACGTAAATCGGCAAATCGCCGATAATGTGTACATTTTTGCTGTTTGCGTATTTCTTTAAATCTTGCCATTGCCTGAAAAATATATATTGCATTTTAATTTGTGTGTTCACAGATTGCAAGAAGCTTTCGTCCTTTAACAGCGTGGGAATATCCTTTTTGCTTTCTCGGGACAGAGGCTTCATATTGTTTCTCTCTTTTAAAGCCATATAAATGCAATATTCCTTGAGCCAAAATTCATTATCTTCCTTAAACTGTTCTATTTTGTCCTCGCCTTTAAATTTCCCGCAAGCATATTTTATTATGGGCAAAGCCTTATGATATAAAAAGGAATAGTCTACATATTGAGTTTTATTGTACTTTAAATCTTGAAGCTCACTTTGTGAAAGCAGACCGTATTCAAAAAGAAGCTGAGGGTCAATGTAATATGGACTGCCTGCAAATGCTGAGGATGAAAGATACGGGCTATTTGAAAATGCTGTTGGCCCAATGGGCAATATTTGCCAATAGTATTGCCTGCTGTCGCTTAAAAAATCTACAAAACTGAAAGCACATTCGCCTAAAGTGCCGATGGCAAACGGAGAATTAAGTGAAAATAAAGGCAGAAGTATACCACTCTTTCTCAAAAAAATCACCTCTTTCATTGTCTTTTCTATTTTTCCACAATACTTTCTTAAATATGCGAAAAAGTATTGAGTGATAAATATTTTCTCTTATCATAGAATATATCGAGGTGGTTGTTTTGTTTGTGCTGGTTGATTTTATAAAAAACGATGTAACCTTTAAAGGTAGAATATATGAGCTGTTTTCTTCGCCTAACATTATTTACGAAAGAGTGGAAACGGGAAACAGCTTGCCTTTTTTTATTATGAAAGTGCAAAAGCATAAGGGTAAAATACCCTTTGATGCAATGTGCGACATTTTAGGTACACTGAAAAATTCTGTTATTTTAAAAGAAAATATTGCTTTGCCCGAAAATAGCGGTATACATCTGTTTTCGGGGGAAAAGCTTAAGAAAAGACTTATATTTAATTCTGCCGTACATAACATAGCATTGAGAAAGCTGTCGCCCACCGAAATCAGTGTAACTGTTATCGACTTTACGGGTGAATACATAAATGATATTGAAAAATTGGTTTTTCTTTGCGGTGAAATTTCAATCGTTACGCATGAAAAATTAATGTATAACAGATTAAGACATTTCCTTTTGGAAAAATACGGGGTTTCGGTTTTAATAACGGATAGTGTTAACAAGCTGCTTAAAGATACCGATTTTATTATCAGCTGCAGCAGTGTTAATATACCGATATATTTTAACGGTACAATATATACAGACAGGAAAAAGGCAGTTATGGGAGGACAGGTGATAGCAGGTGAGGGCATTGAGCTGCCGCCTAAATACGAAAAGCTTTGTCCCGAGGGCTTTGATAAAATGAAATTTGCTTGTGCTTTGTATGAAAAATGCGGTATTGAGGAGCTTGCGAAATTAAAATACAAAGATTTATTGACATAAGAAAAATTAAGTTATATACTTTTCAGTAATAGCCTTGAAAGAAAACGAGGGGACGAGAATGAATTACGCTGAAGCAATAGAATACATATACAGCAGAAGAAAGTTCCAAAAAAGCTCGGGACACGAAAGAATGTTAAGGCTGCTTGAGCTTTTGGGAAATGTACAAGAAAAGCTTAAATTTATACACGTTGCCGGCACTAACGGAAAGGGCTCGGTCAGTACGGCATTGTCGTACTGCCTTAAAGAAGCCGGCTATAAAACAGGACTTTTTGTGTCGCCGTTCGTTGTTGAGTTCGGCGAGAGAATACAGGTGAATAACCGTTATATCCCTAAAAATGAGGTTGCTGAAATTACTTCTTTCATAAAAGAAAGCGTTGAAATAATGGAATCGGAAGAACTTTATCCAACTGTGTTTGAGGTTACAACGGCGTTAGCTCTTTGTTATTTTGCAAAGGAAAAATGCGACATAGTGGTTTTAGAGGCGGGGATAGGCGGAGAGCACGACAGTACAAATGTAATAAAAAATACCGTGCTTTCGGTTTTTACACATATCAGTCTTGACCACACAGAAATGCTCGGCGATACGGTGGAAAAAATAGCAAAGGAAAAAAGCGGTATAATAAAAAAAGGCTCGCAGGTGGTGAGCTTTCCCGGTGGTGATACGCTCGGCTTTTTAGGGCAAGAAAACAAGGCTGTTGAAATTTTAAAAGCTAAAAGTGAAAGCTTGTCTTGCACTTTTCATTCTCCGTCTGCAGAAAATACTACTGTTTTGAGCGACAGCATTTTGGGTGTTGAATTTGTTTATGAGGGCTTAAGGGTTAAATCCCCTCTTTGCGGCAGGCATCAAATTGGAAATATGATGACAGTGGTGTGTTGCTTAAAGGTGCTTCAAAGCTCAGGCTACAAAATTTCCGACAGTGATATAGAAAACGGTATAAGCAAAGCAACACTGCCTGCAAGAATGGAAACTGTAAGTAAAAAGCCATTAGTTATCTTGGACGGTGGGCATAACGAGGATTGCATACTTGCGTTGAAACGTTCTGTAAGCGATTATCTCAAAGGGAAAAATGTCATTTTTTTAATGGCATTTATGAAGGATAAGGATTACGCTTCGTCTATTAAGCATATTGCACCCGTATGCAGTAAATTTGTATTTACAAATGTTGATAAATTAAGAGGGGAAGCTCCGTTGGTGCTTAAAAGCATTGCTAAAGGCTGTTGTGATGATATTGAATGTGAAGAAAATGCTGCTTTCGCATTTGAGCGCATTGTTAAAACGATGAGTGAAAACGATGCTCTTGTGGTTGCAGGCTCGTTTTATCTGTCCTCTGAAATAAGAAATAAATTTTTCTCTTGACTCGTTTCGGCAAATAATTTAAAAACAATCACTTATGATAATGCATATCGTAAGTGATTTTTTTCTTTTGGAGGAAATTTATGGCTGCAAAGATAGAATATAAGCAAAAAGAAATAGTGGTTTATCTTGACGGCGAAATAGACCATCATAGCGCCTCTTTAATAAGAGTAAGCATAGACAGTGCAATAATTCACAAAAAGCCGTCCTTATTGGTTCTCGATTTTGAAAACGTGAGTTTTATGGATAGCTCGGGCATAGGTCTTGTAATGGGCAGATATAAGCTTATGAAAACTGTTCACGGAAGAATACGAGTGGAAAATCTTTCGCCCACAGCGTATAAGGTTATGCGTCTTGCAGGACTTGAAAAATTAGGCGAAATAAAACAAAAGGAGGTAGTGTGATGAACACTTTTAATGAACTCAAGCTGGTATTTGATTCAAAGAGTATTAATGAATCGTTTTCAAGGGTTGCAGTAGCGGCATTTATATCCTCTCTCGACCCTAATGTAGAGGAGCTTACCGACATAAAAACAGCAGTCAGCGAAGCTGTTACAAACGCTATTGTGCATGGTTACCGTGATACAAACGGGAAGATTTACATAACCGTTACTCTTTTTGAGGGCAATGTTGTAAGAATTAAAATTCGCGATAAAGGTGTAGGAATACCTGATATTGAAAAAGCAATGCAGCCGCTTTTCACCACTGCAGGCTCTGAAAGGGCAGGACTCGGCTTTGCTGTTATGGAATCCTTTATGGATAAAATAAGGGTTACATCAAAGGTGAATTTCGGAACAACTGTTACACTCGAAAAGAGGATATGGGGTAAAAATCTTTAACGGGAGGTCTAACCCTTGCAAAAAAACAGTTTAAGAGAGGAATTAATAAGCAATAATTACGGTCTTGTACACGCTTGTGCCAATAAATTCAGAGGCAGAGGTGTCGAGTATGATGATTTGTTTCAAGCGGGATGCGTGGGCTTAATTAAAGCTGCAGATAATTTCGATGCAGACAGAGGCTTTGCCTTTTCGACATACGCTGTGCCGGTAATTCTTGGCGAAATAAAGCGAATTTTCAGAGACGGCGGAGCGATAAAAATAGGCAGAACGTTGAAAGAAAAATCTCGTAATGCAATAAAGGTTCGAGAGCAAATGTCGGCAGATTTGGGAAGGGAGCCAACAATAAGCGAGCTTGCCGAAAAGCTCCAAGTGGAGGTTGGTGAGGCAGCAGAGCTTATAACGGTTTCAATGCCTACAGTTTCCTTAACGCTTGACGAAGAAAGCGGGAAGTCGCAGCTTGATATTCCCGTGGAAGCACCCGAGGAGGAAATTTCTGAAAGAATGGCTCTTCAAAGTGTGGTAAGCTCGCTTCAAGAAAAGGACCGAAGGCTTATTGAGCTGCGATATTACGAGGGGCTTACGCAGGTTAAAACAGCTGAAAAGCTCGGTATGTCTCAGGTTCAGGTTTCAAGGCGAGAAAAGGCTATACTCACATATATGAGAAAATGTATGGGATAAGTGGGGTAGAAATTTTTATACAAATATGTTATACTGCTTTTAAATAAACAAATGAGTTAGATTTAACAAGGAGTAGTTTTATGTATAAAGTAAAGACATTATTAGGTGTTCTGCTTTGCCTTTTGGCTTTTTTGTCTTTTTCTTCCTGCACAAAACAGGCAACTGCCGACAGTACAAAAACAAAAAAGTCGGACGATGTTATAACTGTTTCTGCAAAAAGTGATACCAACGAAATTTATATCAGTAAAAATAACAAGAGCGATATGACGGAAATTTGTCAAATGGATATGCTCACATTGTATTTTGACAAGGAAAATTACAGTGTAGCTGTGTACGACAAGACTTCCTCTTTCCTGTGGCGAGCCTTACCGAGTGCATATAAAAATAAAAAAGCCGCCGTTATCAGCGTAAATGTTTTGGTTGACGGAGTTGAATATACCTTGAACTCTCAAAGCGACAGCGTTGCATTTTCGTCTTGTCTTTATGATATCTCGGAAAATGCGGTGAGTGTCAGCTACGGCTTTAAAAGGACTTTGGAGGACGGAACTAAAATAAGCATTACCGTGCCTGCCGTTTATAGGCTTAAGGATGGCGTTTTTTCTGTTGAAATTGATTGCGAAAACCTTGTTGGCGATGAAACCCACAGCAATGTTGTTCTAAAGAGCATTTGTGTTTTACCTTTCTTCGGAAGCTACAGCGACGGCACTGACGGTGATTTTATTTTGTTGCCGAGTGGTAGTGGTGTTATTGTTGACACGAGTGAAAAGGCTGATAAATTCAAAACCTTGAGTACGGAGGTTTATTCCGCAGAAAACGGCAACGAAACAGCCTCAATTGCTGCTTTCGGAATGAAACGAAACAACAGTGCCTTTGTTTGCCTTATAGAGGATGGCGAGGAATTTGCGACAATAAGTGTCGATAAAGCACTTAAAAGCAAGGGCTACAACAGTATAGGTGCAAAGTTCACCATAACACCAACAGATCAAGATGAGGAATTTTTATACGCTTCAAATGAAAAATACACCGGTAAAATAAAACTGTCGTACAGGTTTTTGTCCTTTGAAAGTGCTGATTACGTATCTATGGCTTCTGCAGTTCGTGAGCTTCTCATAAGAAACGGAAGTCTTACCGAAAGCAATATTTCATCTTATACTGAATATCCCTTTAATCTTAAGCTGAACTTTACTGAGGAGGGTGAGACGGTAACAAATTTCTCTCAATGCTATGATTTGCTTTCATCTCTTAAGGCGAAAGGCTTCAGCAGTATTAACCTTATTATTTCGGGGGCTTTGAAGAAAAACGCTTTTACATTGGACAAGAAATACGGCAGTGAAAGCGACTTTCAAAAAATAAAGCAGTATGCGGATATTCAAGGAATAAAGCTGTTTTCGGAAATAAATGCTTATGAAACCGAAGATGATTTTGCTGTTAATTTGAAAGATGAAACAGAAGCTGTTATAAAAGGCTCAGCCGTTATGGACAAATTTGACGAAATGATAGCAGATGTTATGAAAAGCGAGTTTGATGCAGTTGTGGTAAATGATGCAGGTAAATATATTTATTCGGATTACACTAAAGGCGGGGTTAATTTAAAAGATTCACTCAAGGAAACTGTAGGTGTAATATGCAGGTCAATTTCCACTTTTAAGGACTTGGCTGTGAGTGGTGCTAATTTGTATTCGCTCAAATATGCAAGATATGCTGTTGATGTAAGCTGTAAAAGCGATTTCGATGAAAACAAATACTGCGTCAGTGTTCCTTTTGTGCAAAGTGTTCTTCACGGAACGATAGAGTATTCTCACGAAAGCATAAACCTTGCCGAGGATATGGTCTTTTCTATGCTCAAATGTGCAGAATACGGTGCAGTACCGTACTTTGAATGGCATTACAGCGATTTATCTTATGAAGATGAAATAGATATGGCGTATTATATGGAAACAATAACATTGGCTCAAACGTTTTATGAAAAGATGAAGGCAACCTTTTTTGATTTGGCTGACTCAAGAATTACGGCACACGAGGAAATAAAAGCTAATGTGTACAGAACAGAATTTGACAATTCAACTGAAATTTATGTAAATTACTCTAAAAAAGCGGTTACAGTTAACGGAGTTATCATTGACGCTCAAAGCTTTTTAAGGGTTAACTGACGGCAAAAAAGTGAACTGAATTTAGATTTTTCGGTTCACTTTTTAATTTTGTATTGACATATAGTTAAAATTATAATACAATTAAACTGTTAATAGATTAATGTTAACAATTTTATGAAGGAGGCTTATGCTATGAATAACGATTTTTTTGCTTTTATTGAAACCTACAAGGATGATATCATTGCTTTCTTTGACTCACTTAAGGCTTTGATTGAAACAATTATCGGCAAATTAACAGCAAGCGATGAAGAAGCTGAAGAAGCATAATCGCCGGTTGCTTTTGTTGATAATAAAATTGTAAAGATTGCGAAGTGTAATGTTGGAGTTACGCTTCGCTTTTTTTTGAAGGGACTGCCCACTAAGCGCAGACCAAAAAGCAAAACAAAAGCAGATGTGTTTC